>CAZYVS010000003.1:46636-54301 GCA_964651655.1 uncultured Candidatus Saccharibacteria bacterium
GAAAAAACAAATACAACCATTATCACCGAGCAAGCTCCAATGACTCAAGTTGCGCCTAAAACACGAGAGAGCAGGGGTAGCAATAAAGAAAAGAGATCCGGCGGACGCAGACCGTCCCGCCGAGATACTCGTACCAAACCTGAATTTGAGCAAAAGATTGTCAGTCTTCGGCGCGTCACCAGGGTGATGGCCGGAGGCAGGCGTTTTAATTTCTCGGTTTGTCTGGTGGCCGGCAATAAGAAAGGGTCGGTAGGCGTGGGCCAAGGCAAAGCTTCCGATACTCCTCTGGCGATAGAAAAGGCCTTTCGTGACGCTAAGAAGAATATGATTATAGTTAATGTCACCAAGAGCATGTCTATTCCGCATGAAGTGGAAGCAAAATTTAGCGCCTCACGTGTTAAGATTATGCCGATTCACGGCAAGGGTATTCTCGCCGGCAGTTCTGTCCGCACGGTTTTGGAATTGGCCGGTCTCAAAGAAATAGGCGCTAAACTTCTTTCAAGATCAAAAAACAGCATCAATAACGCTTACGCGGCCATCAAAGCGCTTAAACAACTTGAAACGACCAAAATAAGAAATAAAAAATAAAAGTTAGAAATCAATTTTATGCAGTTTCACAATCTTCGAGCCAAAACAAAAAGAAAATATGCCCGACAAGTGGGCCGTGGCGGTACGCGCGGGAAGACAGCCGGTCGCGGTACCAAAGGTCAGAACGCCCGAGCCGGCCGCAAGAAAAGACCGGAAATGAGGGATATCATCAAACGAATACCGAAACTTCGCGGCCGCGGTAAATCGTCCTTAAAGTCTTTTCAACCGAAGCTAAAGGGATCGGCGCTTAAGAAATTTTTAACAAAAAAGAAATTAGCCGCCGAGGCCTAAACGCTGTAAGCTAATCTATATGCCTAAACTTATTGAGAAACTGAAACTCATCGTCGGCGACCATTCGCTTCGCAATAGGATTCTCTTCGTTCTCGGTATTTTGGCCATCTCCCGTTTGTTTGCCATCATCCCTATTCCCGGGATTGATCTTTTGCGTCTTCAGAGTTTGTTTGCCGGAAGCGAGTTTCTTAATCTCTTAGATTTTTTTTCCGGCGGGGGCCTCTCAAATTTATCAATCGTGATGCTTGGCGTGGGCCCGTACATTACAGCCTCCATTATTATGCAACTTGCGACCGTTATGATACCGAAGCTCAAGGCGCTATCCCAAGAAGAGGGCGAAGCGGGTCGACGCCGATTCACGCAATATTCCAGACTTTTGACCGTGCCATTGGCAATCATTCAGGGTTACGCGTTTATTAAATTGCTTCAAGGGCAAAGCGTTTTACCTCAGCTATCCGCCAGTGTTCTTCTTGTTGACATATTGGTGATCGTGGCCGGTTCAGTGCTTCTGATGTGGTTGGGTGAACTGATAACGGAATTCGGTGTGGGTAATGGTATCTCGCTTATCATTTTTGCCGGTATTGTCGCGCAATTACCGGCCACGGTCAGCCAGTTAATTGTTATTTTTGACATGGCGGATCTTCCTATTTATATTGCCGGTCTGGCTGTGGCCGTTTTGGTTACCCTTGGGGTGGTGGTAATAACCGAAGCGGAACGTCCGATACCCGTTACTTATGCCAAACAGGTCCGCGGCGGACGCACTTATGGCGGTCTATCCACCTATCTGCCGTTGCGTATCAATCAAGCCGGTGTGATCCCTATTATTTTTGCTCTTTCTATTCTTCTTTTTCCTCAAGTCATTTTTGAATATTTGGCCCGTTCAACAATCACGGTTATAGCAAATATGGCCAGTTTCGCCTCAGCATTGCTTGTCAATAATTGGTTCTATACCTCCGCTTATTTTGTGTTGGTTTTTCTATTCACTTATTTCTACACCGCGGTGACTTTTGACCCGGATTCTATCGCCACCAATCTCCAGAAATCCGGAGCCTTTGTGCCGGGTGTCCGACCGGGTGATGCCACTTCAGACCATATCTCGCGCATTCTCACTCGTTTGACCTTAATCGGCGCTCTTTTTCTGGGCGTGATTGCCATCCTGCCTCTTATTTTGCGTTCCCTAACCGGTATTCAGTCTTTAGCCATTGGCGGCACGGCGCTTCTGATTGTGGTCTCGGTCGTGATTGATTTGGTGAAAAAAATTAACGCGCAAGTCTCGGCGAGAGAATATTAAACTGTAATCAATATGATTAAAACTTTTGTTTTCATGGGTTTGCCGGGTTCTGGCAAGGGTAAACAAGCAGAACTTTTGAGCGAGAAAACCAGTTTCATTATTCATGATTCTGGCGATGAATATAGAAAGATAGCGGCCGGCAGTGATTTTGTGGCCAGCAAGGTTAGGGAGAGTATGAATGCCGGTGATCTACAGCCGGTTTGGTTTTCCGCGTTCATATTTCAGAAATCATTATTGAATTTAGCACTCGATGACGGAATAATTTTTGAAGGCGTGGGACGCCAAGAGCCGGAAGCGCATTTGTTTGCCGAAGTGTGCGACTGGTTAGGTCGTGATTTCCGAGTGCTTTATTTTAATGTATCCGAGACTACTGTTGCTGAACGTCTGCGCAAACGCCAAGAAATTGAAGGTCGCCAGGATGATGATCCGGCTGTCTTTCAAAACAGGTTGAAAAATTTCTACGAACACACTTTGCCGGCCATAGAGTATTTCCGCTCCTTAAATAAAGTGATTGATATAAATGGCGAACCCTTGCCGGATGCGGTTTTTGTCGAATTATGGCAGAAAGTTTCCGCGTTATGATGAGACTTAAAACTCCGGCAGAGATAGAAATTTTGAAAGAGGGAGGCGGAAGACTCGCCGACATTCTTTCTATTCTTGCTTCGAAAGTGGCGCCCGGTGTTGCCACACTTGAGCTTGAAGCAGAAGCCCTACGATTAACCAAAGAGGGTGGCGATAAGCCGGCTTTTCTAGGTTATAGTCCGCAAGGGGCTAAGCGGCCATTTCCCGCGGCGCTCTGTGTATCCATAAACGAAGAGATAGTTCACGGCATACCGAACGAAACCGAGAAAATCATAAAAGAAGGTGATATCGTTTCTCTCGATTTTGGCTTATTGCACCGAGGTCTTATTACTGATGCCGCGATTACAGTACCGGCCGGTTTGATTGATGAACAATCAAAGAAACTTGTCGAAACCGCTAAAATAGCGCTCGAACGCGGCATTGAGGCCGCCCGACCCGGTCATACTATCGGCGATATCGGCGCCGCTATAAGCAAGGTTGTCTCGGCTAGCGGTTTTACTCTGCCGGATAATCTTGTCGGCCATGGTGTGGGATACAAAGTTCATGAGGACCCGTATGTGCCGAATTTTGGTGTCGCCGGAAAAGGAGAGCTATTAGTTCCGGGGCTCGTAATCGCTCTTGAGCCCATGGTTAATGTTGGCAAGTCTAGCAACAAATTATTATCGGATGGTTACACTATTGTCACGCGCGATGGTTCCAGAAGCGCCCATTTCGAACACACGATTGCAATCACCGAAAAAGGAAATATAATACTAACTCAATGAAACACCTGAAAGAAGAAAAAACTTTTGTTCTCATTAAACCTGACGGAGTACAAAAGGGATTGATTGGAGAAATTATCAAACGCTTTGAACAAAGAGACTTAAAAATCGTGGCGTTAGAGATGTTTCAACCAACAATAGAACAGATTGACGAACATTATCCTAAGGATGACACTTGGGTTACTCGTTTGGGCGAAAAGAGTCTTAGTACGTATAAGAAATATAATCTTGATCCAAAATCACTTCTTGGTACAAATGACGCATTTAAAATTGGTAAAATGGTTCGTGGCTGGGTAATTGATTACATGACTTCCGCGCCACTCGTGCGTATGGTTGTACAGGGCTTGCATGCCGTTGATATGGTTAGGAAGATTGCTGGTTCAACGCTTCCCTTTCAAGCTGATATGGGGACGATTCGCGGTGATTTCTCCGTTGACTCGCCGGCTCTAGCCAATATTGAAAAACGCGCGGTTATGAATATTGTTCATGCCTCCGAGACGGCAGACGAAGCGCAACATGAGATTAAACATTGGTTCGGTAGTCCCAAAACACTGGATTACAAACGTTTCGGCGTCGATGAGTAGAAATACAAAATATTTTTTCGGACAAGTCCATACAATATCAACAAATTTCGTCTTTTGGTATGTTACAATACTGGCAGGGTTATTTGAGGTATTATCTAGCTAAAATATTTTCAGGGAGTCCTAATTGTTTTGTCCCTCGGGATAAATCTGCGGACACCCACCTAGTTTTAACACTAGGGTATACCAGAATAACCCTAAGAAAGTTCCCGATACATATCGGGAATTTTCTTATTCTACTTATTCTAAATTTGATATAATGGCCCGATGCGAAACTCTTCTTTCCTATACACAGCTTTTGGCATAATTATGTTTGTTGGAGTACTTCATCATATTGCGGAAGCTTTTTATTTATACTGGACCATTTGGTGGTTCGATATCATGATGCATCTATTGGCGGGATTTTCCGGAGGATTGGTAATGGCGTGGTTTTTTGGACCGACTAGTACCTTGAGATTAGTCGTGTTTGTTCTGGTGGGTATGTTAACTATAGGAATAGCGTGGGAAGTACTTGAATATGCATTAAATCTTATTCAGCCCATACGTTACTGGCAAGATACCATATTAGATCTTATCGCTGATATGACAGGAGCAATTTTAACTTGTGTTTATATTTACACTATTGGACAGATTCCAAAATTTTCTTGAGAATCTCCGGATGTTTGAGAGCCACTTCGGCTAGAATTTTTCTATCAAGAACAACCTTTTTGTTCTTAAGCATAGGTATAAATTTTGAGTATGAAAGCCCGTTTTCTTTCAAAAAAGCGGAGAGGCGGACATTCCAAAGTCGGCGGAAGTCGCCCTTCTTATCTTTGCGATGGGCGAAAGCATAAGTGCCGGCGTGAAAAATAGCTTCATTGGCCTGCCTCTCTTTGGTCGAACGACCGAATCGATATCCTTTTACTTTCCTAAGTATATTTTTTCTGGCCTTTAGGGCGTCTACACCTTTCTTTACTCGAGTCATGGGATTAGTTCAATAAGTTTTATAAGTTTGTAAGTTTAATAAGTTAAATATTGACGAGGAAGCGCGAGCGAGCTTTATTTTTCATGTGGAATTCGGTATTATGATTTTTGGCACTTTTGGTTGCCCGACGTTCCTTGATATTGAAGTGATTCTGTCCGGTTGGGCGCGCCAAAAGCTTGCCCGTCTTGGTTAACTTAAGGCGCTTGGTATAAGATTTGTTGGTTTTTATGGACACAATGGTTCTATATACTACTTATTTTATAAATTTTGTAAATGATTGACAAAAAGTTAATTACTTTGTATACTACGGGACAGTAAGTTCTTTGTAAAGGATCACTTAATGAGACGAGCTTTTTGAGCCCTAATTTAGGGCCTAAAAAGCTCGTCTCAACTACGGGACTAGTCGAGCCGAAGCGTGCTTCGGTAAAAGCCCACAAGGCAGAAGGAGATAACGTCATGCAGACGATTACTCAGGCCACTGCCGGTCAGATCAAGCAGATCAACCGGTTCGGATCGGACGCCATCGAGAAGGTTCTCGGTGAGCTCGGTCTCGACAACCCTGGCGCCCAGCGCGTCATCGAACACGGCGACGAATTCGCCGAGGCCATTCGTACGGCCGCCCTCGCCTCGCTCGAGGACCTGTCGGTCTCCGACAAGTTCAAGGACGAGGAGGTGGAATCCAACTACGGTTACCTCTCCGGTTACCGTAAGCCCAGGTCGATCACGGAGCAGACGAACATTCTGCGCCAGATCTTCCCGGGTGTCGGGTTCGCTGACGAGAAGCTCGCGGAACGTGCGGTTCCTGCCAATGCCGAAGGATGGTTCGCCATCCCGAAGTGGCAGACGATCGCACCGACCTACAGCGAAGCGGTCGAGAAGGTGCTCGACGCGATCAAGAAGGCTCGGAACGACAAGTTCTACAACTACCGTGACGGCCAGATCAACGAACAGCGTCTGCGCCAGACCACCAAGACAGCGTCGATGTTCCAGAAGCTCAGCGATGAGCAGAAGGATCACGACATCCTCGTGGTGGCTGCCCAGTTCGGCATCAGGCATCGCGGTCGTTCTGTGCGCCGGGCTCGTGAGGTCTTCGTGACCAACGAGTTCGGTCTCGGTGCGTTCGCAATCGGGATCATGATCCTGACGCACCCGGAACGCCTCCAGCACTACGACGATCTCTGGATCGACTGTGCTGGTGACGAGTTCGATGATCCGGGCTCCGATGTTCGCTTCGGTCGCGCTCCGTACTTCGGCTTCAGCGTCGGCGGGGTCAGGTTCGCCGCGCACTGGTGCGCCGCTACCTACGACTTCTGCGGTTCGGCGTCGGGTCTCGTTCCGCCCGCTTCGCCGAAGCTTTAGCGAGGCGAGCAGAACTGATCCTTGATGCTCGAATTCTTGAATCTTTTGCCCGCCCGAACGTTCCGTTCGGAACGGGCGGGTATCCTTGACTCTTGCATTCGCGGCAAAAAATGATCGGGGTTGTCCACAATGCTATCAAGCAAAGTGGATGACCCCGGTTTTCTTTTATATAAGAATAAGAACACTAGGCTCTTTCGATAATAGCGGTCATGCCTTTAGGGCTCTTTTTAACGGGACTCGCTATTTTATAGTCCACACTGACAAATTTAAGCATCCGTTCAATACGTTCTTTTAAAAACTTTTCATCAAGATACTTGGCTCGACCGGGTAAGAAGAGATCAACCTTGACGCGATTGCCTTCCGAGAGCCATTCACTGGTCTTCTTGGCTTTAAGAATAAGGTCATGGTCGCCGGTGCCGAGTTTTACTTGCATAGTCTTCACTTCCGCAGAATGGGACCTCTTTGTCTGTTTGTTTTTTTTATTTTCCTCGTAAAGATAGCGGCCGAAATCGGCAATCTTAGCCACCGGCGGGGTGGCAGTGGGAGAAATTTCGATCAAATCTCCTCCGAGTTTATCGGTTTTTTTGAGGGCTTCCTCTAAGGTGAGGATACCGAGGTTTTCTCCTTTGGGTCCGATAACGCGAAGTTCGCGCGCCTTTATCTGTTGATTAATACGAGGTTGTTGCAACGTTTGTGGTATGATCTATTATTAATATTATTGTAAACTACTATCTGATGGAATACAAACACAACCCGCCAACACTTGCCGAGTTGAGACAGTCCCGTAAACCAATCAAAAATGACCGTATCCAGCATCTGATGTCTTTGTCAATATCGGAGAAATTAGCCGTGTATCTGCATCGTCATGTTGGTTCCCTCGGATTCTTTTTTGTGATTCTATTTTGGACTATCGTTTGGCTTTTCTGGAACATTTTTGCGCCGATTGAATACCGCTTTGACCCGGCGCCGGCTTTCGTTATTTGGCTTTTTACTTCCAATATACTCCAATTGATACTTCTTCCCGTCATCATGGTCGGGCAGAATATCGAAGGTCGAGCCGCCGAATGGAGGGCTCAAATGGATTTTGAAATCAATCAAAAAGCGGAGCACGAAGTCGAGGTTATTATTGCTCATCTTGAAAATCAAAACGAATTGCTTCTGGAATTGATTCGTAAGGTGGAGAGGAGGTAGAATAGGCCTTTTATTTTGCAAAAAAGTGCGACTCTTGCGGAGTCGCACTTTAGTGTT
>CAZYVS010000004.1:0-23552 GCA_964651655.1 uncultured Candidatus Saccharibacteria bacterium
CTACGGTAAACTCAATGACAAGGACTAAGTCGTAACAAGGCACGGGTAGCGGAAGCTGCTCGTGGAGTAATTCAATTTGAAACCGTCCCGACCTCGCGTCGCGGACTGACAGAGTCGATTTCTGCGTCGCGTAAAGCTATGCAGGAGGACTAGGCCACAGTCCCTAAAGTGGTAGCGAGTATCCTGCTTCGCTAAAGCTACGCAGGACGCTCAATTCGATAAACCGAATTGGCGAACGGAACAAAATAGAGAACGATAGTAAAAATCCCGCTTAACGGCGGGATTTTTTGGTCTGCTTGTAAAATTCATATTAGTGTGATAAAATAAAATTAGAGCAGAAACGAAAAAGGAGGCGTGTTTATGATAGAGCAAGAAAAAAGTGACCTGAGGAGTGGCGTCCTCGGGTTGGCTTTGTTTTGTGTGCTGATGTATGTATTTGGGGGGCTCATATCTCTTGCCATGGTTATGGCTGGGGCGGATGTGCCTTTCATGCCGTTTTGGCACGAGCCATGGAGGCTCGTGTTTCAACTTTTCATCTCCTAAGGGAGATAAAATGGTTCGGCGACTCGTAGGAGTCGCCGAACCATTTTTTGTTTGTTTGAAAGACGCATTTTTGATATAGTTTCTTGGCGTCAGGGCTGGTTTTTGATTGGCAGAGTGCGTGTGTAGCTCAGTTGGTAGAGCATCCGACTGATACTCGGAAGGTCCCAGGTTCAATCCCTGGCACACGCACTCTGCTCGCCAAAGGTAGACCTGCCTGCCGGCAGGCAGGGCATCCGACTGATACTCGGAAGGTCCCAGGTTCGATCCCTGGCGCGCGCACCGATGGGTAAAATCAAAATCGGATTTATAGGGCAAGGCTATGTTGGTAAAAATTATGCCAATGATTTTGAAGCGCGCGGATATAGTGTCGTCCGTTATGCTAAAGAAAAACCATATGATAAAAATAAAAATGTAATAAAAAACTGCGACGTTGTTTTTGTCGCAGTGCCAACCCCAACCACCCCCAAAGGATATGATGCCGGTATTATTCGAAAGGTTTTGCCTCTGGTTGGGATTGGTAAGGTTGCAGTTTTGAAGTCCACCATATTACCGGGACTGACCGAAAAAATTCAAGAAGAATTTCCTCATATTATTGTTCTGAACTCTCCGGAATTTCTAAGTGAAGCGACTGCGAGGCGTGACGCTTCTTATCCATTCGTAAATATCGTCGGTATAACTAAGAAAACATCAAAACACAAAAAAGCGGCTAAACTCATCCATTCTATTTTGCCCACAGCGCCGAAAAATTTTACCGTAAAAAGTATTGAGGCCGAACTTATTAAATATTCTCACAATTGCGGCGGCTATACGCAGATAGTATTTTTTAATTTGATGTATGATCTCTCGCGAAAAATGGGGGCAGATTGGGGAAAGATTGAAGAAGCGATAAAAACGGATCCTTTTATTCCGACAAGATATGCTTCTCCAGTTCATAAAAGAGGCAGAGGGGCCGGCGGGCATTGTTTTATAAAAGACTTTGCCGCTTTCAGAGAAATATACAAAAAGATGACTACTGATCCGGAAGGTCTTGCTGTACTGGAGAGCATGGAGGACAAAAATGTCAAACTTCTGCGTTCAAGCGGTAAAGATGTAGAGATATTGAAAAGCGTGTATAATATCAGTGAAAATAAAAAAAATGCCAAAAAATAAGGTCATTATTTCACTGGGTTTGGTCATAGCGCTTTTGCCCCTTCTCGGTTTTCCTAATATTTGGGAATCATTTTTTCAGGTGGTGGCGGGACTTTCTATTATATTGCTTTCGGTTTGGGCAACCATAGATAAGCGGCTGTCTCTAAAGGCCAAGGCTCAAAAACGTCAGATTCATAAACGTCGGATGGAAGAAATAGCCCGCCCGCTAACGCCTGGGCGTAACGATGGCGGGCGGGAAGCGCAAAGAGAAACTTTGAAACAGCAAGCTATTCAAGAGGAACTTTCCTAAACCATGCCCCGGTTTAAGAAAATTCTTGCGTCAATCGTCGCCATAAGTTTTGTTGCCCTGGTTTCGTCTGTGCTGTTGCCGTTACTTTTAGAATCTACTTATATCGCACCAACAGTCGCGCAAAAACAATCTCAAGCGGCAGCCGTCCAGACTGTTTTGGTTAGTCACTTAGCGACTCCCGAACCTCTGAAGGCGATTTATATGACCGCTTGTGTGGCGGCTGAATTCGGTTGGAGAGATGATTTTCAAAAGCTTATAGAAGAAACTGAACTTAATGCGGTTGTCATAGATATCAAAGACTACACAGGAGTAGTCTCAATTCCAAATGAATTTCCTAAAATCGATACTCACCGCGGCTGCATAGTTGAGGACATGCAAGAATTTATTCGAACACTCCATCAGTCTGACATCTATGTTATTGGTCGAGTATCAGTTTTCCAGGATCCTTCTTATACCAAACTTTTTCCAGAACTTGCGGTTAAAAAGAAAAGTGACGGGGAAGTGTGGAAAGATTACAAGGGCCTTTCCTTCATAGATGTGGGGGCAATTCCGTATTGGGCTTACATCGTAGCGCTTTCCAAAGAAGCCTACGAAATCGGATTTGACGAAATTAATTATGATTACGTTCGTTATCCGTCTGACGGTAATATGCAAGATACCAAATATACTTGGATGGTTGGTACCACTACTAAATCAGAGATGCTCAAGAATTTTTTTGAATATCTCCACAACAATCTCAAGGATACGAAGGTTAAACTTTCCGTGGACCTTTTTGGCATGACTACTACCGCAGAACATGATATGAACATTGGCCAAGTACTTGAACTCGCCCTGCCATATTTTGATTACATTTCTCCAATGGTCTATCCCTCGCACTATCCGTTCACCTGGAACGGTTTTGCCAATCCCGCTGACCATCCGTATGAGGTAGTGAAAATTGCCATGTCGAGCGCGGTCAAAAGGGAAACGACCTGGAACCTTCTGCAAGGTCTTGCCTCGACGACACCGTCGAAAATGCGGCCGTGGCTTCAAGATTTTAACCTCGGCGCCACATATGGACCGGACAAAGTACAGGCGCAGATCCAAGCTACTTATGATACCGGCTTAACCAGCTGGATGCTCTGGAGTGCTGCTAATAAATATACAAAGGAAGCATTGCTTCCAAATTGACCCAATTATTCTAATTTCTAAATAAAGTCCAATACATTATAACAAAGCTATCGCTTTCTTATAATGTATGTTGTAAGATTTAAAAAAGTGTGATATAGTTTAAAAAGGTAGCCATCGAACAAGAACTCTCCGATGATCGATTTTATTGTATAATTGAAAAAATGCCTGAAGAGTCTAATAAAGTGACATATTTTGCCGAAACGGACGCGCGTCATGAGCGTAAACCTTTTGGTATTAAAACCGATGACCGCTCTAAGCATATCTATGTCATCGGCAAGACCGGCATGGGTAAATCGACTCTGCTTGAGAATATGGCTATCCAGGATATTCAGAATGGCAATGGTCTGGCCTTCATTGATCCTCATGGCGGCACAGCGGAAAAACTTCTCGAGTATGTGCCGGAGGAACGTATGAAAGACGTGCTTTATTTTGCTCCCTTCGATATGGAATATCCGATATCTTTTAACATTATGGAAGATGTCGGGGTAAACAAGCGGCATTTGGTCGTTAACGGCCTGATGTCGGTCTTTGAGAAAATTTGGGAGGATGCTTGGTCGGCTCGTATGGCCTACATTTTGCAGAACACGCTTCTGGCTCTGCTTGAATATCCGGGTGCGACTCTGCTTGCGGTGAACCGCATGTATACAGACAAGGAATTCAGAAATAAGGTAGTGGCGAATGTAACCGACGTTTCAGTCAAGAGTTTCTGGGTTGATGAGTACGCCAAATATACGGATAAATACACCCAAGAGGCGACTCCAGCCATTCAAAATAAAATAGGTCAATTTGCTGGTAACCCTTTGATAAGAAATATTATTGGTCAGCCCAAATCTAGTTTTGACCTTCGTCAGATTATGGACGAGAAGAAAATTATGATAGTGAACTTATCCAAGGGTCGAGTAGGTGAGGGTAACGCTCGTCTTCTCGGTTCAATGCTTATCACCAAGTTGTATCTGGCCGCCATGTCGCGCTCGGATGAAAATGCTTCTCGCCTTGCTCAACTTCCGCAATTTTATCTTTTTGTGGACGAATTCCAATCGTTTGCCGATAGATCGTTTGCCGATATTCTTTCTGAAGCCCGCAAATACAAACTTAATTTAACTATGGCTCATCAGTACATAGAACAAATGGAAGAGGAAGTGCGCGATGCCGTCTTTGGCAACGTGGGTACTATGATCGTTTTTCGAGTAGGAGCTTATGATGCCGATGTCTTAGAAAAGGAATTTGCGCCCACATTTGAAGCCACAGACTTGGTTAATCTTGGACTCCGGCAGATTTATCTTAAATTAATGATTGATTCTGTAACCTCCCAACCTTTTTCTGCTACCACTCTACCGCTTATTCAACAACCAAGGTCGTCTTATGTTCAAGAAATAACTAACAATTCTCGTAAAACTTTTACCAAACCAAGAAGCGAAGTTGAAAAGCTTATCATTGACTGGCACGAGGAGGGTAAAACAACTCAATCTAAACCTATTCCGTCTAAACCCATGCCACCGCCTAAACCTGTTCAGCAACCTAAACCTTTTATTCCCAAAACAGTTTTTACTCCCGTTGCGATTCCGATTCCGGCGCCAAAAGTTTCTTTAAAAAATTTGAATGAACAGCAAAACAATCAACGCAAACCGGCCCCTAAACATGTTTCGGATCTGCGGGACGCGCTTAAAGCAGTAGTGGGTGAAAATAAAATAACAAATAACAAACCACAAATTACAAACAATACTCAAATTTCAAATCCTAAACCGGGACCGAAACAAGGTCCAAGTCCAGAAGAGCTAAAAAAAATTCTCGATGTCTAAACGCATTCTTATATTTTCTCTGGCTTATCACCCAGTGGTCGGCGGGGCGGAAATCGCAGTAAAAGAAATTACGAATCGTATTAAAGATGTTGAATTCGACATAATCACTCTGCGTTTTTCCAAGGCTCATTTGAAAAAAGAAAAAATTGGGAATTGTACGGTATATCGAATAGGCGGTGGTCTTGGTTATTTGAGCAAAATATTCTTTATCCCCCAAGCGAGCATATTCGCGTACAAAAGAAAATACGATGCTTACTGGGCGATTATGACCAACATGCTTTTCCCAATTGTACTTATGCGATTTTTGGGGAACCGAACCCCGTATATTCTCACTCTTCAAGATGGAGATCCTTTTGAATATGTATTTAAACGCCTAAGAATAAGGATATTTTTACCGTTATTGAAATATGGTTTTCGGCACGCGACAAAAATTCAGACAATTTCCACTTATTTAGCCGGTTGGGCCAGACAAATGGGATATAAAGATGAGATAGAAGTGATACCAAACGGAGTAGATGTAGATAGGTTTAAGATTCAAGATTTAGGATTTAAGAATAAAGATAATTTACTACTTATTACCACTTCAAGATTAGTGAAGAAAAATGCGGTTGGAGATATTATAAATGCTCTCAAATATTTGCCTGGTAAGGTTAAGTTGAGAATTATTGGCTCAGGACCTCTAGAATCTGATCTCAAAAAACTGGTTAAAGATTTAAAACTTAATACTCGTGTGGAATTCTTAGGCCATGTGTCGCACTTTGATATATCAAAGTGTTTAAGAGAGGCCGATATTTTCGTCAGACCGTCGCTTTCCGAAGGTATGGGCAGTTCGTTTATAGAAGCCATGGCGGCTGGGCTACCAATCATCGCTACTCCCGTCGGGGGCATACCTGACTTTCTGGAAGATGGAAAAACGGGACTTTTTTGTGAAGTAAATAATCCGCAAAGTATTGCAGAACAAGTCAAAAAACTTATGAATGATGATAATCTCCGCAAAAATCTTAAGGAAAATGGACAGAAGTTAGTCAGAGAAAAATACGATTGGAACTTGATTGTAAGAGATATGAAGAGTAAAGTTTTCGAGAAAATATAATGCGTATACTTATCACCACAGGACTTAAATCTTCCGATGTTGGCGGCCCGGCGCAATATGGTCCCAAACTTAAAGAAGAGTTTGAACGTTCAGGTCACAAGGCAAAAGCAATCTCTTACGGTATTATTGAGCGGATTTTGCCTGTTGGTTTGAGACATTTATATTTTTTCTTGAAAATTTTGCCGAGTGTAATTTGGGCCAACAAAATTATCGCGCTGGATACCTTTTCCGTTGGCGTGCCTTCCGTTTTTGCATCTAAATTATTGGGAAGAAAAATTATTGTACGTATTGGGGGGGATTTTTTATGGTCAGCTTATGTAAACAGAACTTCCTCTCCTATTACTCTGGTTGAGTTTTATCAAAAGATGCCCAGACTCAATCTCAAGGAAAAACTTGTCACTATTTTCCTAAGATTTTTGATCAATAATGCTAGTTTTTTGGCCTTCAATACCGACTGGCAAAGACAGATTTGGAAATCTCATTACGGTATGGAAGATAAAATTGCTGGTGTAGTTAGAAATTTTGTTCCAGAAAAAAGTGAACCGGGTATTCCTAAATTAAAAAATTTCCTATGGGCCGGTAGAGTCATACCGGAAAAAAATTTGGGTATGATCAGACGAGTGGCTAATCGTATAAAATCTAGACATCCTGATTTTCGGCTTGATATTGTTACAGGTGAACAACGAGAACATGTTTGCGAAAGACAGAAGTATTGTTATGCGTCATTCTCTGCCGCCTATACCGATATTTGCCCCAACTTTATCATTGAGACGGTCTCTTTCAACAAACCCTTTATCATGACGGCAGAGACAGGGTTAAATGAAATCTATTCAAGCGGGGGGATTTTTCTTACTCCTAAGCATGAGAAAGCTTGGGAGGACTCCATCGAAGCGATGCTCGATTACCGCGTCTATAATAAGTTACAGGAAGAGCTGGCTTCTCTTCATCAAGAACACTCATGGGTGCAGATAGCTAGAGAATATATAGATATATGGAAAAAGGTTTAAAAATTCTAATGATCGGTTCGGATAGAAAACTTTTTGAAGACGGAAGCGCGGTTTCAGAACGCATCAAAGAATATGGAAAACTTGTAGAAGAACTTCATGTTGTAGTGTTTACTCTTAAATCTTTGGGTCTGGTAGAAAAACACATCGCGCCTAATGTATGGATTTATCCAACCAATTCAATATCACGCTGGTTATATCCTGTGGACGCCGTAAAAATTGGCAGAAAAATTGATGCCACCATAATTACTGCACAAGATCCGTTTGAATCTGGCTGGGCCGGTCTTAGACTTAAAAAAATACTCAAAATTCCGCTTGAAGCGCAGCTTCACACGGATCCCTTCTCCTCTAATTTTTCTGGGATGCTGAATAATATGAGAAAAGTGATTATGAAGAAAGTTGCTAAAAGTGCTGATGCAATTCGAGTAGTAAGACCAAGTTTAAAAACTAAAATTATCGCAAAGTATGACATTGATGAGAATAAAATTTCTATTCTTCCAATTTATATAGATCGAAAAAGATTTTATGGCGAACCCAAGTTTAATTTACACGAGAGATTTAAGTCAAAATATGTTGTGCTTACCGTCTCAAGATTATCTAAAGAAAAAAATATTAATATCATAATTTCGGCCATGAGGAAGGTCAAAGATGCTATTTTGGTAATTGTTGGTGATGGTCCGGAACGAGTTAACCTCGAAAATATGGCTCAACATCAACACTTGGAGGTTGAGCTTCCAAGTGTTGTGTTTGAAGGGTGGCAGGAGGATTTGAATTCTTATTACAAAACTGCTGATCTATTAGTACAGGCATCAGATTTTGAAGGATATGGATTAAGTATTGTGGAAGCGGCACTGTGTGGTTTACTTTCGGTGTCAACCCCGACAGGTATCGCAGAAGATTTAGATGGAGTTGTAAAAGCAAATAACACTGAGACTTTTGCAGAAAGAATAAATTATCTATTACACCATGAAGAGGAAAGAAAAGGATTGGGAGAAAAACTTAAAGAAGCAATTAAAATTGATACCGAAACAGATTTTCTAACTGCACTAAAAAATAATTGGGAAAAGCTGGCAAAATTATGAGGCTTCTAATTCTTACTCAAAAAGTCGATAGGGATGATCCGATTCTCGGCTTTTTTCATCGTTGGATAGAAGAGTTTGCAAAGCGCTTTGATAAAATAACGGTCATCTGTCTTCAGGAAGGCGAGCATAATTTGCCTGGAGTGAAAGTATTGTCTCTTGGCAAGGAAAAGTCACAAGCTAAAAGCTACAAGCTAAAAGCTTTATTAAATTTCTATAAGTTTATTTGGCAGGAAAGAAAAAACTATGACGCGGTTTTCGTACACATGAATCAAGAATATGTCCTGCTTGGATGGAAATTTTGGAAATTGTGGGGTAAAAAGATATTTTTATGGCGCAATCATGCTAAGGGGAATTTCTTGACACGATTAGCAATTATCTTATCTGACAAAGTATTTTGTACATCACCCAGTTCTTATACTGCAAGATTTAAAAAGACGATTCTTATGCCGGTGGGTATTGATACCGACTTTTTCAAACCCGACCCGACCGTTACAAAAAAACCTAACTCAGTACTTTTTTTGGGTCGAATTTCTCCTGTTAAAAAAGTTCTTGAATTTGTAGAGTGGTTTAATAGACTTGATGAAAAATTTCACGCTATTATTGCAGGACCCACCTTGCCAAAAGATAAGGACTACGAAAAACTTGTCCGAAGCCGAGCTTCGGACAGCATTAGCTTTATTGGTCCAGTAACTCAAAGCGAAGCACTTAAGCTTTACCAATCACACGAAATCTATGCAAATTTTACCCCCTCCGGGAGCATGGATAAGACTATATTTGAGGCGGCCGCTTGCGGCATGAAGCTCGAAGTTCGAAATCCAGACATACAAAACTTTCGAATTGAAGATCACAGTCTTCAATTATTAATGGAAAAAATCAAGATGGAAATTTCTTAAGGATTTGATACACTAATTCAACAAACATGATAACTCTAATGTCATGGGGACATAAATATGGGAATCCTCCTACTAACTTCAAATTCGATGTCTCATATTTTAAAAATCCTTGGAGGGAAAAAGAAATAAAAAACTGCCAAGACAAAAGCGAGAGGAAGAAAAAAATAATAGAGTTTATGAAAAATCAAGAAGGAGTCGAAACTGTAATAGTCCGCATATCAGAAGTAATTGCATTTTATAGCTTTCTTTTCCCAGATGAACATATATGTGTTGCGATATGTTGTTCAGCTGGAGAGTTTAGAAGTCCGGCTATAGTTGAACTGATTGGAAAAGAATTATCAAAAAGAAAAGTTAAATACACCATTAATCATAGTAAAGAATCATTAATATAACAACATTCATCAGATGAATCTTCGGGTACTTTATTTATTCGCAGGTCCGAGGCGGAAGCTCTATGAAGAATATAAAAAGGGTAAGGCTTCAGACATACATCTTGTCGGTTTCAACCATATGGTTGACTACGGCATCAAAGCCACTTTTCTGGAAAATCGACTGACTGAATTCTTACGGAGAATTTCTTTTAACCTGACACAATTACCGGTACTATTTCAGCTCAAGTCGTGCGATGTGATTTTCTCCGGCTCAGGCATTCTCACTTTGTTTATTATTAAATATCTTCTTCGCCTGAAAAAACCAAAATGGATAATTTACAATACTTATTTATCAAACTCACTAAAACGAAATACAGGTGGTTTAAAAGGCTGGGTAGTCAAAAAAGCAATTTTTTCCGCGGATGCAATTATGTCACCCTCTTTAGCTCAGCAGGATTTTTTAAGAAACATTGGTTTCCCGGCCGAGAAAAATTATTATGTGCCTTATGGTGTTGACCATAGCATCTACGATAAAGATGCAAGAGTTTCAGAAATATCGGAACGTTATATTCTTAGTACCGGTCGCGATGTGGGGCGGGACTATAAGACTTTAATTGAAGCGGTAAGGGGTTTACCGATTAAACTTCTAATCTCCACGTTTCCGAGAAATTTAAAAGATATTGGAGAATTACCGCCAAATGTATCCGTGTCTTATTTACCCCGGACCGCTATGCCTCCATTGATTAAAAAAGCTGAATTTGTGATAATCCCGACTATTCCGGAAGGGAAAATGGCCGGTTCTGATTGTTCTGGCCAGTATTCTCTTCTGGAGTCGATGTCTTGTTCTAAGGCTGTTATTACTTCGGCCAGAGCCACGCTGGATGGTTATTTTACAACAGGTCAACATGGTCTCATTGTTGCGCCCGAAAATGTGGCCGAACTTAGGGAAGCAATTATGTTGTTGTGGAATGATCCGCAAAAGGCCAAAACTATGGGCGAAGCCGGCAGAGGGAATGTCAAAACTCATTTTACGATGGAAATTTTTGCTCGGAAATTAGCCGAGCTTTTTTATGAAGTAGCCATGAGATAACTTATTCTGAATGACTATAAATAATGCTATGGTTGCAGATAAAACTAAGATTTTATTTCTCATCAACTCCCTGAAAATAGGTGGGGCGGAGAGAGTGTTCGTCAAGGATGCAAATACTTTTCGCGAGAGGGGGCGCGAGGTATTCTTTGCGGTGCTTTTTGGAAGTGAGAAAAATCAGCCCCTCCTCCCTCAGCTCACTTTAGAAAGGAATAGATTTTTTTGTTGCGAGGCAAGAGCTTTTTATGACCTCTGCGGTCTTAGAAGACTTACTATTTTTATAAGAAAAAATAAGATCAATACCGTTTACTCAACTTTGGATGAGGGAAATCTTGTGGCGCGACTTTTAAAGCTTTTTCTACCAAAGTTGACAATAACTATTCGTGAAGCGAATGTGGCTGACAAGAAGCCGCTCAAGTTTAAAATTGCGGATCTGTGTTTGAATTTTTTTGCAAACAAAGTGATTGCTGTTTCGGAAGAGGTTCTTGAGTCACTTATACGCTATGAGCCGTGGTATAAGGGAAAGATGATCTTGCTTAAAAACGGGGTTGATATTCCTGATGTTAAAAAGCGCTATGAGAATATCAATTTCCCTCTTAAGCTTTTAAACATAGGAAACCTCAATTTGAAAAAGGGACAACGGTTCCTGATTGAAGCATGCAAAATGATAAAAGACAGAATGCCAGAATCGTTTCATTTGACCATTGTCGGTTCGGGTTCAGAGGCAATAAACTTAAAGAAGATGATAAACGACCTAGGCCTAGATGATGTTGTAACGATAGTCTTGCCAGTATCACCACGGGAACTTTCTAATTACTATCTTGATGCGGATATTTTTATCTTAAGTTCCCTCTGGGAAGGTAGCCCCAATGTTCTCCTCGAGGCAATGGCTCATGGCGTTGCTTCTCTTTCAACGCGCGTTGGTGGATCAAACAATATAATTGAGGATGGAATCTCAGGTAAACTAGTTTTATCTGGAGACGGGAGAGCTTTGGCTGATGGTATCTTTGATATGATAGAGCATCGAGATATGCTCGCTTCACTTGGCAAAGAAGGAAGAAAGCGAGTTATGAATCAGTACTCTTTTAATCATCATATTAAGATGTTGGAATCAATTCTCTATGGATAATAATATATGTGTGGAATCATAGGTATCACTGGGGGCAAACATAGGGGACTCAAAGAAGGTATGGGGCTTATGCATCATCGTGGGCCCGATAATCTAGGATCATGGAGCAACTCATCAGTGGCATTCGGTCATTGTCGGCTTTCCATTATCGATGTATCAAGTTCAAGCAATCAACCTTTTGTTTCGGGTAACGGTAAGGCTCATATTGTTTTTAACGGCGAAATCTATAACTATCGGGAGCTTCGTGATCTTTTAAAGATTCGAGGTGTCTCTTTGAAAACACAAGGCGATACCGAAGCCCTTCTTGAGGGTTATTTAAACGAGGGCGTTGACTTTTTCAAACGTCTTCGAGGAATGTGGGCATTTGCGATTTATGATGAAAGCCAGCAAAAACTTATTCTTTCCCGCGATCACTTCGGTATCAAACCTCTTTACTACTCGTACCATTCCGGAATACTCGCCTTTGCTTCAGAACTCCGCGCGATTCAAACACTTGTCGAAAACCTCAATCCGCATACTGCGGCTTATCATTTATTTTGGAATCTTGGTTACTTTCCCGAACCCTACACCTGCTACGAGGAAGTATGGTCGCTACGACCTTCCGAGGTCGTTGTCCTTGATCTAGAGAAATCGTCGCTCTCAAATTTTATGTTAACTATGCTCGAAAATTTTCAGAGAGAGGAATCTATTACTGATGAAGATGAAGCGGTAAAATCAATTGAGCTGGCTCTCAATAGTTCGATTGAAGCCCATTATGTTGCCGATGTCCCAGTAGGTCTTCTTCTCTCAGGCGGAACAGATTCATCGCTTATTTCTGCACTTTCATCAGCCCAAGGAAGGCGTCCGGCTACTTTTCATATTAGTATTAAGGATTCATCAGATACTGCCTATGCAAAATCCATTGCTCGTCTGCTCGGTCTTAATCTCGAAATTGCTCATCTGACTCCTCAATTACTCGAAGAGTGGGTTACCAAATTACCAAATATTTTAGACGGACCGACCGCTGATCTCTCCGTTATTCCAACCTCACTTGTCTTCTCGCTTGTGCCCAAGAGTATGAAGGTTATTCTTTCAGGAGATGGAGGGGATGAATTTTTTGGAGGATATTTGCACCATCCTTTTCTTAACGGTAGAAGGCTTTCACATGACCATGCTGCCGCACTCCTTTTTGGCTCATTGGTCAAAAATCAAAGTTTATTTGCGTTGCAATATATCAATCCAGCAATCAATCGTCTCCGTCGATATTGGAATCTGTTTGATAAAGACGATTTGGCGCATGCTTATTTGATTCATTCCAGAATAATCGACTATCCTCTAAAATTGAAAGAAACTCTGAAGTTTATTAACGATGCGATAGAGCATCATCCACTTAAAAAAATACTGCCAGTAAGCCTTATTCCCGATATCGCTCTCTATCTTCCGGGAGATATATTGTCGAAGGTGGACAGGGCGTCGATGAATAGTTCTATTGAAGCTCGACCCCCGTTTGTCGACCAAGAAGTGATGAGGGCTGTGGCGAAGATAGACCCGCGATTTATTGTTTCTGCTGAATGGCAGGGGAAGCTCATTTTAAAAAAAATACTCGAGCGCTATCTTCCGTACGAGCTCGCACATCGCGATAAGAAAGGATTTGGATTTTCAACAGCACAGTATGGACTCGAATTTCTCCTACCTGATACGATGAAAGCAATTAAATTTCATGCACAATATGCCGAGCAATTTGATCTCGGTGGTATACTAGAAATTCTGACTCCAGAAAAGGCCGCCATTCTAGTTAGAAAATATCCCCGATTTGCTTTGGCTCTCATTACTAACTGGTACGTATTTTCGAAAACTCAGGGGTAATAAAAAAGTAAAATGTAACATGATCGGTAAGATAGATTGGAAACAATATCTCCATGGGGTACGGCAAAAAGAAGTCGATATCGTTTTTTCGCTATTGCCTAAAAAACAATTTGAATCAGGATTGGAGATTGGCGCTGGCGATGGTTTCCAAACTACGCTTCTAGCTTCGCACATAGAGAGACTTGTTTCATCCGATTTAAATTTTAACAGGATAAAAGAATCGCTAAAAATTCCTAGTGTTGAGTATAAAACTATTGATGCCGATGCTATAGGAGGAGTTTTTGATGATAATAGTTTTGATTTTATTTTTTCCTCCAATGTTTTAGAACATGTCAAAGACCCGAAAAGAGTTTTAAGCGTGACGCGCTCTATGCTTAAAGAAGAAGGAAATGCAGTCCACATTGTGCCTAGTCGTACCATCAAGATTTCTTATCTTCTTTTTTATTACCCTAACCTAGTATTGCTGGTTCTTGATAGGATTATGGGAAAACTAAAGGGCAAAGCCTTCTTTCAGGGCTCTAACATAAACTTAGAAAATAACATTAATGTTTCTGCGGAAATTAAGAAAGAAAGCAGATTTAAAAAATTTTTATGGCCATCGGTGCATGGCAATTTCTCCAACCATAAAGAAGAATTTACCGCCTATGGACGAAATCAATGGGAGAAGATTTTTATAGATACCGGCTACTCGGTAGTCGCTTATGTCAAAGGTCCGGCTTTTTCTGGTTATGGATTTGGATTTGATTTCTTGAGGAAAATATTAGAGCGATTAGGAGTATCATCTGAACATATTTTTGTGCTCAAGAAAATGTCTGAATTCGAGTCCAATACTTGGACCTACACAAGGAACTTTCTTTCACACGGAAGCTTCCGCGACCAAAGAAAATTTGTCAAAGATTGGCTCAAAAAGAATAAATCAGCCAAAGCTTTCTTTAACGACTTTGTCCAAGCGATTGGAAATCCGGTAGGCAAAAAAGTGTTGGATATCGGCTTTGGTAATGGCATTATAGCTGAAGAATTTGCAAGAACTGGCACCCTGATTTACGGGCTTGAAACAGAAGCAGATTTAGTAAAAATGTCCGGCAATCCAAATCTTCATTTATACGATGGCAGGAAATTTCCTTTTGATTCGAACACTTTTGATTACGCCTACTCAACAAGCGTCTTGGAACATATGTCTTATCCGGAAGATGTGATTAAAGAAATAGGAAGGACACTCAAACCGGGAGGGAAGTTCTATCTTTCTTTCCCTAATCGGTATGCTCCCAAAGAGACCCATACCGGACTATGGTTTATTAGTTGGCTTCCTCGCTTCAAATCGAGCCGGCTCGAAGACTGGAATTTGCACTTTGTAAGTTTTTTTGCTCTCAAAAAAATGGTAAAAAAAGCCGGTCTTCGGATTGTGTATAATACTCATAGTCACTCGCGCATCAGGCGTGTGATAAAAAAAATGCTTGCGTGTTTCGGAATGCATTATGGAATCTTGCTCAAAACGATTATTATCATTTTAGATAAACCAACCAATGAAAATGGATAATTTGCTGAAACTGGTGGCTATCAATTTGAAAAACAAATCCTCTATTTTGGAGCTTGGTTGCGGTTCCGGTGAATTGATAAATGCAATTACGGAAAGATTCGGCGATTTGGACAAGATTGTCGCTGTCGATTTTTTTAATCGGCCGGAAAAATTAAATAAAAAAGTCGAGTTTATCAAGCAGGATATTGAAACGCTAAATATACCTGGTGGTTTTGATCTTGTAGTATTGAACCAGGTGCTAGAGCACATCAAAGATCCACTTGGCCTGCTCACTAACATTAAAAAGAATTTAAACTCTTATGGTCGGATTCTTATCGTAGTTCCAAATCGTTACGGTTTTAATAATGAGGCAAGAGTTTATTGGCCCGAACACGGCAAACATTATTTTTTATGGGACAGAGAAAGTTTGGAATACAGTCTGAACAGGATAGGATTCGCGTGCCGGTTCTATAATCTTTATATCGCCGCCAGCCACAACGTTTTTTTAAAGTATTTACCCATCATACTTAGGTTAGAGAATCCTAATCTGGCCTGCGTGGCAATGGTGGACCAACCATGAAAGAAATAAAACGGTTTACCAAAAACCGATATTGGGGGAAGGTACCCGAAGCCGAACTCGAAAAAGCTCTGGACGTTATTGACTTAGAAGGCTGGGCTGTTTTCACAGATAAATTCAAAGACAGGTTGGATTTTACTACAGAAGAAAACCGGGCCGACTGGCGATTTTTTATTGCTCTTGATCACAATTCGATTGTACTCGATGCCGGAGCAGGATTGGGCAGAATTTCCATACCTTTAGCTAGGGTCGTAAGAAAGGTTGTTGCTTGCGATACTTCCGTTGTCAGAATGAGATTTTTAAACAAACTGGCGGAAGCAAAAGGGTTAAGCAATATTGAAACTGTCGTCGCGGATATTTTTAATCCGCCGTTTGAAAAGGAAAGTTTTGACTTGATTGTGATGAACGGACTCTTGGAATGGGTAGGAAGAACAGATTTATACAACGATCCGCGCGAGGCGCAGATTGCTTGTCTCAAAATATGCAGAGGACTTTTAAAGAAGGGAGGATTTTTGTATGTGGGAATTGAAAACCGTTTCGCATTGGCGTATTTACGAGGTATTGATCATAGTAGTCTCAAGTTTACGAGTTATATGCCGCGGTGGTTGGCTAATAAATATACTCTGTCAAGAACCGGCCATAGATATGACACTTATACATATAATATTTCCGGTTACAAGAAATTACTTAACGAAAGTGGTTTTACCAATCCGGATTTTTATCTAGTTTACCCCGGTTATAATCTGCCCCGCATCATAATACCTTATACTAATCTTAGACTATTAAAATATACCTTAATATATATGATGCCGGCGAACACGATAAGAAGAAAGATCGCTAAAATGGCCGCGCGCTCCTCATTTTTGTTGTGGATTTACCGGAAATTGTTTTTCAGCTTCAATATTTTTGCGCAGAAATGATTAAGCTTTTTGAAAAAGTAATCAAGGAACATTTGGCAAAATACTTAGCCGAGGATAATTTTCCTTTGAGTTATTTAAAATTTAGCACTGTAACTTCCGGTTCAGGATTGAACGACAAAGTAATTTTTCTAGTCTTTAAAAATCATGCGTCTTTGCCGTTTCTGTGCCTGAAGACAGTTAGAAATTATGAAGCTAAGCAAGCAATTTTGCGGCATTTTCATAATTTGAAAAAACTAAACGTGCTGACTGCCGAGAGTTCGTACGCTCGTCTATTCGCCCAAGCGCTCTATCTGCACGATGACGGAAAGAATATTTTTTGTATTGAGACCGCATGCCTCGGTGAGAGGATAAAATTAAACAAAGAGAGGTTAAAAATCGTACTGGCGGATTACCTAGGCTTTCAAGAGTATTTGGCTAAGCGAGATAACAGCCCTATGAGAGATATAAAACAGTTGGCGGAAGAAACGGCAATTAAATCAGGGCTGAATGAATTAGACCGGCATAAGCTTCTAGAATATATAACCCAGAAGCCACCTACTAGCATTAAATTGCCTCGAATCATCCAGCACGGAGACTTCACCTTAGATAACCTTTTGTGGTCCAAGAATGGATTATGCATTATTGATTATGATTATGTCGGAAATTCGGATATTCCCGGTTTTGATTTGTTCGGTTTGCTCCATCGCTTTGATCAGGCCGATTTATCAAGTTTGTGCAAAAAATATTTTCCTGAATATTTTAAAAAAATCGGCGGAGAATCTCTGGATGATAATTACCGGGGGTTGTTGCTTCTGTACCATATGACAGAATACGCACAAAGCAAACCACACAATTCAGAAGATATATCATTTGCACAGATTATCTCTGATTTTGAACAACTATACCCTTTAACACTATTCTCATGACGGGATATTATTTTCACAATACAGATATTAAGAGCACAAGGGCTCACATGAGTCAGATATTGCAGACTGTCGATAATATTACGGATCCTGTTATTCTCGAACTTGTAATGCCGTACTATCATGAGATACTTGATCTAGAGACTATCAAGAGAAATAATGGTCTTAAGAAAGAGCCCAGAGTGATGTTTCTCAAGAATTTTGGCATACAAAGCTCAGGTACAATGGCGTTAATACTATTTAATCTACCGGCTATCTTTTTTTTGCTGACTAAAAAAATTAAAAAAGAAGTAGAGTTTATTTATATCCGCTCAAACCTTTTCCTGCCTTTGGCCTTCTCCGCTTACTTACTTCGGGTGCCGATTTTTTTAGAAATTCATAGGAATCCTTTGAGCTTCGGAGAAAGTATCCGCGACAAGGCGATGAGCCGGATAGTTACTGGAATGATTGTTATCAGCGACTATCTGCGTGTGCATTATCTATCTTATGGAAAAAAGATTCTGGTCGCTCACGATGCCGTATCTCTTGAGAGATTTGGGCGAACCTTAGGAAAAGAGGAAGCGAGAAAAAAACTTGGTCTGGCTCTCAAAAAGAAAATTTCCGTTTATGCTGGCACCGTCCGCAAATTGAAAGGCGTAGACTATCTTGTGGAAGCAGCAAAACGGTTGCCGGAGGTCGACTTTCTTCTCGTTGGTCCAGTTTCAGAAGAATTCCAAAACCAGAGTTTTCCCTCAAACATAAAATTACTTGGCAAAAAAGATCAAGAGGATATCCCAAGTCTCTTACAGGCGGCAGATGTACTGCTTCTGCCTCATCCTAAAAGCGAATATTCTCAATCTCCAATGAAACTTTTTGAATATATGGCATCAGGGGTACCTATTGTAGCGTCTCGATTACCCTCAATTTCCGAAGTATTGAATGACAGAAACGCTATTCTTGTTGAAGCAGAGAATGGAAAAGCTCTTGCCAACGGCATCGCAAAGGCAATAAATGACATTAAACTTTCGCAAACTCTTGCTCAACAAGCATACAATGACGTACAAAATTATACTTGGGAAAAACGCGGTATTGCTATCGCGGAATTTATTAAGGAGAATATTTAAAACCTATGAATTCAAAAAGGATCAAGAGAATTGTGTTGCTAGTACGCTGTATTATGAGGGTGCTTGTTCATGGCGTTGCCAACCGGGCACCTTTAAATATTTCCCGGATCATAGTGGTTCCTACTGGGAAGTTGGGAGATGTTGTTTGCGCTACGCCCGTATTCGTGGCGATTAGAAAGCATTTGCCAAAAGCTCATATAATCGTGGCAGGCAACTCCAAAATGCACCACCCGCTCTTATCTGACAGCGGCTTGGTTGATGAATATCTTGATTTCGAAGAGGAGAAAGTTCTGGAGCGTATTAAATCTGGCCACGCTGATGTCGCTCTTATCACCGGACCGTCTTTTGAACCCACTTCCTTACTTTATCTCGCGGGAATTCCATTGGTAGTCGCGGCGCGGGTGGTTGGCGGAACTTCCCCGCCTGAAACACGTCCTTACAAAATTCTCAAGCACTTTATAAAGACTTTTCCATACCGCCTAGGCGCCTATGCCCCTCGCGAGCGTTTGCGTGCACTTGAGTCAATCGGCATTTTCTCTGATGACACGACGAAACACCTCGGATTTTCAGAAGAGGCAGAAAAAAAAGCTAGAGAACTTATATCCAAAATATCCGGTTCGTATAAATATCTTATAGGGATATCAGCCGGAGCCGGTAATAAGGAAAAGCGATGGCCTCCAAAGAACTTCGCCGCAGTAGCGAATCATCTTATCAAAAAGTACGATATCCATATCATGGTTTTCGGAGGAAATAATGATATTGCTGAATCTAGCGAGCTAATGTCAGCTATTGAAGATAAATCCAGAGTGACTGATTCAACGCGCATATCAATAGACGATCTAAAGGCTCGCATATCGAAACTCGACGTCTTCATAAGCGTCAATACCGGTCCTGTCTATATTGCAGAAGCCTTTGATGTTTCCACCGTTGACCTCATCGGACCTGTCAGTCCTTGGGACCAGCCACCGCAAGGGGAAATCCACAAAATGGTCTTTGCACCCGGGAAACCCGAGCCCCTGCTCTATGTCTTGGATACGCGAAATCACGATGTTAAAGAAGCGCAGCGCATAGCACAGTCAACGCGTATCAAGGATGTAATATCTGCGGCAGAGGAGGCGCTTCAGGAGGTTGACCAAATGAGAATCAAGAGAGGATAAACTTCTCCACTATATGAGCGACTCCATCGTCGTTCACGCTAGGAGCAATGTAATGAGCGATTTTTTTGAGTTTATTGTCGGCGTTACCCATAGCCACCTTAAGCCCACATATATGGAGAAGGGGAACGTCATTTCTGGCATCACCAACCCCTATCATCTCGCTAGTATCAATTCCTAAAATCCTAGCTAATTCTTCAGCAGCATGATGCTTGGTAGCTTCTTTATGAGTTATATAAATATCCATTCTATAGTTTCTATCTTTATCCCAAGAGAATGTCTTGTGAGCAGAAATGTCAGGTATCCTACTTAGAGTTTTTAAGCATTGGTCAGATTTTTCCTTTGAGTCAAAATACGAAAGTTTTATCGCCAGGGTATTCAGGAATTCAGATTCATATGTATTCTCATACTCGATTCCGTTATCACTAACAATGAAGGGTATCTGATCCTGCTTTATTAGCGCTAAAATTTTTCTGACAGATTCTTTATATATAGGTCGTTCCCAAAGAATCTTTTTTGTCTTCGGGTCAATGATTTGTGAACCCCCATTAATTATGCATGGGTCTGTTATGTCTAGTATTTGGAAAATTTCAGTAAGCCAGTCTAGACAACGTCCCGAGACAAGCGAAACGTGGACCATTTTTTGCGCCTGTCTTAAAGCGTCAACCACTCTTTGGGACGGCATAGTATGAGGCCCGACAGGCACAAGAGTCCCGTCCACGTCCAAGAGGAGAGATTTATATTTCATAAGAAAGAGTGTATCATACCATGAATGAAACTGGATATTATAGCGTCATTCAAGGATAAAAAAGTTCTTCTGGTAGGCGATGCTATTCTAGATGTCTACATCTACGGCAATGTTGTCGGGCAAGCTCTTGATGCTCCAGTACCCGAAGTTGAAGAGGGGAAAGTGAACACATTTTTTGGCGGCAATGGTTTAGTGGCGAGCCACATCTTAGAGTTGGGTGGGCATCTTACCTTTATAACCGTATTGGGGGCTGATGAAGATTCAAAACACTATAACTCTTTTGTTCATCCGAGACTAAAGAAAGTATTTCTTATAGATGACACTCGCAGAACTACAGTAAAGAAAAGATGGTATGACGGGTGGAAAAAGTTACTACAGGTCAATAAAGTCGATAACCATAATATTAGCGCCTCTCTCGAGAAAAAATTGTCTGGTTATATTAGGAAAGAAGCAAAAAATGTAGATGTGATTGTAATTATGGATCCCCAGCATGGGCTTCTGACCAAGGGTTTAATCAACCATTTGAAGAAAATCAGCAAGAAATTTAAAAAGCCGCTATATGTGGATGTTCAGATATCGCACAAGAAAAGCAACCATCATCTCTATCGCGGCGTGGATTACATGCTCCTGAACGAGAAAGAAGCCAGAACCGTTTACCCCAAGTTCGATATCAAAAAGCCGGAACAGACTCTCGCAACCATAATGAAAAAATTAAATCTGAAGAATGTCATCGTCAAGCTGGGAAGTCGAGGTACCCTAGCCATAGTGAATGGTCGGTATATCAAGACTAGAGCCTACAAAGTAAGGGCTGTGGATCCCTGCGGAGCAGGGGATGCTTTCTTAGCGGCTTTCAGTCTGGGAGATAGAAGTCGTCCTGAAGAATCTCTCAAAATAGCTAATATTTGGGCCGCGCTCTCCACTAAGATACATGGTACTATTCCTCCTAAGAAAAAAGATTTAATCAGAGCAATATCATGAATGACACCAACAAACTGAATATTAAACTATTCGCCGACGGCGCTGACCTCGCCGGCATCAAGGAGATGGCGGCGAACTCATTGATCAAAGGATTTACTACGAATCCGACGCTGATGTGCAAAGCTGGAGTGAGTGACTATAAGACTTTCGCTCTGGAAGCCCTGCGTGTAATAGGCGATCGACCAATTTCGTTCGAGGTCTTTGCCGACGACTTTGACGAGATGGAAAAGCAAGCTCGCGAAATTGCCACTTGGGGCAAAAACGTAAACGTCAAGATTCCGGTGACAAATACCAAAGGAGAGTTCTCTGGGTCACTCATCGCTCGTTTGTCACATGCTGGAGTTCAGCTCAATGTGACGGCCGTGATGACACCAAAGCAAGTGAGAGCCGTAACCGAGTGTTTGTCGCTAAAAACACCAGCAATCATCTCGGTGTTCGCTGGTCGCATTGCCGATACCGGTCGCGACCCCGTGCCGATGATGGCCGAGGCGGTTCACATCATGAAGGCGAAACCAAAGGCGGAATTGATTTGGGCGAGCCCGCGTGAGTTGCTCAATGTCTTTCAGGCCGACTTGGTTGGTTGCCACATCATCACCGCTACAAACGATATTTTGAAAAAATTGTTGCTGGTGGGCAAGGACCTGGACCAGTACTCGCTTGAGACCGTGGAAATGTTCTATAAAGATGCTCAAGCGGCAGGTTACAATATAGCCATATGAATACCAAGCAAAAAGTTTTATCTCTCACCGAGCTCGGAGAGGTAGTCGCGAATCTTAAAAAACAAGGTAAAAAGATTGTCACCAAAAATGGCGCTTTTGACCTTTTGCATGTCGGTCATGTTCGCATGTTGGAGGCGAGCAAAGCGTTGGGCGATATCTTAATTGTCGGAGTGAACTCTGGCTCTTCAATAAAGCAATACAAATCTGATACACGTCCGATTATATCGGAAAACGACCGTGCAGAAGTGCTCGCCGCGCTTGCCTGTGTGGATTTTGTCACTATTTATAATGAACCGGATCCACGTAATTTTTTAGAGATAGTTAAACCGGATATACACACAGGCCCGGGTGATTTAAAAGTAGAATCAATGCTTGAAACGTCTACAGTAGAGAAAAATGGCGGGACGGTGGTTATAGTTCCACGCACTCCGCATGAGTCAACAACAGGTATCATCGAGCGAATTATCAAGTCCTATTCTTCAAAATATTCGCAGAAAAAGTGAATCAGAGTAAGATGAACTTCTTGGATATAGGCAGTCACATCTGATGGGACGATAACAGGAATAGTGCACATATCTTTAGCCTGCCCGCCGCCTTTACCTAGAAGACAGATTGAAATCATGCCGAGAGTGTTCGCCACTTTAAGAGCCTCTACAATGGAAGGTGAATTTCCTCCCGCTGAAAGAGCGACGAAGATATCCCCTTTCTGCCCCAGACCTTCGAGTTGGCGAGAAAAAATAAAATCAAAGCTCGCATCATTTGCCCATGCCGTAATTATAGAGGTATCAGTGGTCAAAGCGGTGGCTGGGAATGCCCGTCTCATTGATTTATATTTACCCAAGAGTTCAGCAGAGAAATGTTGAGACTCTGCAGCAGCTCCGCCTACGCCAGCAATGTAAATTCTTTTACCAGCATTAAGGGAATCGCGAATTGTTTCCCCCGCTTTCTCCGCGTTTTCAAGGAAATTTTGATCGAGAAGGGCAGTGTCCCTCACAACTATTGATTTTTCCAGGTATTCTTTTATCACTGTATTATTATGATATCATAACTTGATTATGAGAAAATTCTACAAATTCAGTCTCTATCTTTACAATCATCGTGTTGTCAGATTCCTCTTTTCAGGCGGTTTAGCTGCGGCCGCCAATATAATCCCACTCTTTGTTTTAGTGCACTTTTTTTATATATGGTATTTACTAGCCGCAGTCGTGGCTTTTATCACCGCGGTTGCTGTAAGTTTTATGATGCAGAAATTTTTTACTTTTAATGACTATACAAGGGAGAAAATCAAACAACAGACAGTTCTTTATCTTGGAATTCAAATATTTAATCTATGTCTGAATACTTTATTAATGTATGTAGGGGTGGATCTTCTGCATATTCATTATATTCTCGCTCAAGTGTTGATAAGTGGCATGATGGCGGTCTATAACTTTTTCGTATATAAACATCTGGTGTTTACCCCCGACGCCGTCTATACTGAT
>CAZYVS010000004.1:23652-52050 GCA_964651655.1 uncultured Candidatus Saccharibacteria bacterium
TAACTTTTTCGTATATAAACATCTGGTGTTTACCCCCGACGCCGTCTATACTGATCACAACCAATGAAGAAATTGTTTGTACTCATAGCTTTATTAGGCACACTTATACCGGCAATTTTTGTTATATATCAAGTCGGTGGTTGGAAAAATTGGCAAGGCACACTACCGAGGGGGACTACTGACAGTTTGTATTATTATGCGCGTATTCATGAAGTAACAGACGGCTATGCCCTCATCGGTAACCCTTATGTATATGAGAATCGTGGCGGCATTACCCCGGCTCAGTTCTTGCCAGATATTGTTTCGGCGGTTCCAATGCTGCTGGGTTTGCCATTTAATCTTGCTGTGATGGTCAATATGTTCATTTGGAGTCTGGTATTTTTAACGCTGACTCTTGTTCTTTATGGACTCTTAAGGGTGCCAAGATGGTGGGCTTTCTTGTGGTCGGTGATTGTATATATCAGTGTGTACTCGTTGATTATTAAACCGACCGTAATGCAGATAGTCTACCCAGTATTTTTAGTATTTCTAATTGCACTATTAAAGTTCTTACATGAACCTCATAACAGAAAAATACAATTTTTGCTTTCAATGGTCGCAGCTGCCACATTTTATACTTACGGCTATTTATCTTATTTTGTTTTACTTACATTTACATTTATATTCTTTTGGTATCTATTTACTCCCGCCCGAACGACTGAAGTCGTTCAGTCGGGCGGGCGTCGTTTCAAAGAGCTTCGTGCACTCGTGACTGTCGGTGTATTTTCAGGACTCTTACTTATTCCCTTTGGTTTCTTTACATTAATGCAAATGAGTGACCCTTATTATCTAGAAACTTTCCGGCGCCTTGGTCTTGTTTATACACATATTCCCGCCATTGAAGCCTTTTTCTTCGGGCGATGGATAGTGATAGGGCTAATCGCCCTCGGGTTATTATGGAAATTTTTCCCTAAGAATCACGAAGGCCTGCCTGCCGGTAGGCAGGGTGATTGGGCACGAAGAGTCTTTTGGTTGGCGACTGGCGCGGCTCTATTAGTGGGGCTGGTATTAAATATCATTACTGGCGTTGAATTTACACTTGCTATTCACATGGGTCGCTTTGTGCGGGTATGGATGGTAATAGTCTTGGGGTTTGGTATATACGAATGGTATATGGCTCGTTTGCCAGTACCCGAGACTCCCGAGGTTACGGGTAAAAGTAAGCAAGTTAAATATATAATAGTTGCTTTATTTCTTCTCATTCTTTTGGGTGGAGTGTTGAGGGCTATTCCTCGCGGACTTGAGTTTTTTAAATATAACGATCGTGGTCATGGTATTGCTGATTCTCAAACATACGCTCCTCCACTAAAGTGGCTTGACCTACATGAGCCCGAGGAGTCAGTAATTTGGGCGAATGACTCAATTGCACAATACATACCGATTATGACTCGACACTACCCTCTGTTTGCTCCCCAAACTATACTTCACAGTATTAGAGCGCAGGAGCTGGAGACTAGGTATCTACTATCGCGTAGTTTGGATATCTTAACAATAGAAGATTTGAAGCGCGATTTTGGGCTTCACTCTGGTGGAGGGCCTGCCAAAGAGCAACCATTGGCCCAAAATAGACAAGCTTGGCTGTGCACAAAAGCAAAGTATCTTTTTAGTAGTTTGCAGTGTCCGTCGCGCACCGATCCCATTACATATCAAGGAGATAAATACTTCGAAGGAATGTTTCAGAGGTATGAGGTTGTCAAATCAAATCAGGCCACCCTCCTCAAACACTTTAACGTGAAGTATCTCATGGTAGATCGTGCAAACGATCCCACTGATCAAGTCCCCTTAGACAAAGCTATATATGATGATGGGAGGTTTGCGATCATAGCCCTTCCTTTTTGATTATGCAAAAAGATATTGAACAGGCAGGCGAGTGGCAAGCCGTGTGGTCAAAGAAAGGGGGGTTTGTTGACTCAGTGATTGATCTAGGGAGAACCATCTACAATCTTTTTTTCAGACGTATTCATCGTCGCTATATTACTAAAGATACGCGAATGCTGGAGCTTGGCTGCGGGCGAGCCTCACTCTCGCTCTCCATTTGTAAGGAAATCAAAAGTCTCTATGGTGTGGACATCTCTGACGTTGCAATAAAACAGGCAAGTGTTAGTGCCGAATCTTTAGGAGTAAGTAACGCGAAATTTATTATTGGTGATTGTACAAAATTAAACCTAGACAATAAATTTGACTTTGTTTGGAGCCAAGGACTTATTGAACATTTTGATGACCCAACTCTAGTTACGCGAGAGCATTATAAGGCGCTTGCACCAGGAGGGGTGGCGCTTCTGAGTGTGCCATATAGATATTCTTATCATGCTATTTGGTATAAAATGTCCAGGCCAAAATTATTACGCTGGCTTTGGCCGTGGGAAGGCACAGAACAACGATTTTTTAATCACAAGGAATTATCTGACGTCGGAACTGCAATCACACCTCATTTTCGGGTTTTCTTAATGCAGCCATTTTTTTTGGGTATTATTTTTCTTGAGATGCGTAAGTCGTCTAATTAAATGTATCATATTTCTGTTTTGGTCCCGTCCGCCATAACTATAGCTGGGTTTGGTAAGGGTACTATAAACTTACCCCCTGCCCTTAGATATTCAGACTCACGTCGGACAAACTCCGGTAAAAATTGCCACGGTAAGACAAGAAAGTAGTCCGGGTTTGCCTCTCTAGCATCGGCTTCCGATACAATGGGAATATTTGTGCCCACCATTTTGAGCCCCCACTTATCGGGATTTCTCTCTGCCGCAGCGATAATAAGAGATGCGTCTAATTCAGAAAATTGGAGAAGCGAATTTCCTCGCGTTGATGCACCATAGGCATATACCTTCTTTCCACCCTCTGTCTCCTTTTTGATGAATGTTTTTAATTTACTCTTATTATCGTTAAGTCTCTTGGCAAATTTGTCATATGTATCCTTATCATTGAGACCAACCTCGTCCTCTTTTTTTAATATTTCTTCCACTCTATCTCTTGCCCCCTCTCTTATGTTCATCGTCAACCCTTTCCCCTTTTTTCTAACATACGTTCTCATACTTCCCCCATTTACATCATTCAGTTCGGCGTCAAATATCTCCAGATCAAATTTATCCATTAGGTATTTAAACGAAGTCAAAGAAAAATATTCAAGGTGCTCATGAGAGATGTTATCCACCACATTCCGCTCGAGTACATATGGAAGATAATTTTGCTGGACCAAGAAAAGTCCGTCGTCGTCGAGACACTTGACCACATCCTCCATAAATTGATTGGGCTCTGCGAGATCATAGAACATCGCTATGGCGGTAATTATTTTTGCTTTCGCTTCGCCAAACTCCTTTTGCCACGGCTCAAATGCAAAGAAATCATTGAACACTTTTGTAACGCCCTCTTGCCCATACTTCACCCCTATATTTTTGGAAGGTTCAAATCCGACTGTACAAATCCTCTTCGTTTGAAATCCGCGGAGGAGAGTTGAGTCATTCGAGCCAATATCAACCACATAATCGCCCTCCTTAAGTCCTGCCATTTTCTCTGATACATGCGCAATACCGACAAGTTCATCTATCATTGTTTGATTCATGCCCGAGCGATACCAGTACTTCTCATATAGCTTGCTATGCGAGAAGGTATGCCGCAACTGAAGAAGACCACACCCGCCCTTGTCTTTATCACACAACACTAACTGCAGAGGAGAGCGAGCATACTCCTCACCATCCTCCGCGTCGGGGAAATTCACTACGTACTGGTTTCCAAGAAAAAGTATGTCGTCCAACGATTTATTACCGCAAACTCTGCACGTTGTTCTTGTAGTATATAATTCACTCATATAGAATTCATTGATGTCTCTTATGTATCAATTACCCCTGGAAGTTTGTGTATGGGTTATGAAGCTTTATTGACGGAAATGCCTTTAGCATCTCCTTAATGCCCTGGTCTAATGTGACAACAGTCTCGAAACCTGCGCCTCTCATTTTTGCATAAGATACCTCATAGTCCCGTTGGTCTGGGTCTTGCCCAATGTCGGCGTAGTGTACATAAAGCTTAGGATAAAATTCCTGTATTTTCTCTACAAGTTCTTTCTTTGTGTGGTTTAAAGATTCGTGGCCTACGTTATAGAGATTGTCTTTCATCTCATTGAAATTCTCTACACCATGCAACAGCGCACGAGCCATATCTCGGACATGTATAAATGTTCTCCTAACGTCTTTTTGATAAATAATAAGGTTTCCGCCGTTTACGGCTTGGTAGCAAAAATCATTCACCAACAAATCAAGCCTAAGTCTTGGAGAGAGTCCAAAGCCAGTCGCAAATCTGTATCGAATAACACTTCCGCTTTTCTCGAAGTCTTTTTCCGCTTCCAGTTTTGTTTCTGCATAAATTGACAGTGGTTTCGCGGGAGTTTCTTCTGTGCAAATTCCCTCAACTTTTCCATAATTACTTCCAGTAGATGCGTAAATAAGAGGCTTTTCTCCTCGAAGTTCATTTAAAAGCTTGCTCGCATCTGCATTTACCTCACGCGCTAGTCCTGGATTAACACGACAAGAAGGCTCGCCAACAATCGCTGCGAGATGAACAATCATATCCGCGTTGTTCACTAGGGGCATCATAGTATTCTTATCTCGAATATCTCCCTTTGTAAAAGAAAAATTGTCGTCATAAAAATACGGAAGATGAGTTGTTTGGTTAAATAGAAGATTATCAACTACACTCACCGCGTGACCTGCCTCTAGTAAAAGGGGAACCAAAAGAGAACCGGTATAACCTGCTCCACCAGTAATTAATACTTTCATAATGTGAGAATAATATACCTACTACTTATAACTTGTCAAAAAAATTCAAGTTGAAAATGGCGTTGTGTCTTTTTTGGGGTATAATGTCGCTACTTAAGTTTGTATTGCTAATGGGAAAGAAAGTGATAATTATTCCAACTTACAATGAGGCGCAAAACATTGCGCCTATTATTCGGCGAGTGCGAGTTTATGATAAAGATTCATCTATTCTGGTGGTAGATGATAGTTCACCAGATGGCACAGCTCGTATTGTTACTGGTATGATGACTAATGACAACAAAATCTCTCTTCTTTTGCGAAAGGGTAAAGAAGGTCTTGGCAAGGCTTACCTTCATGCATTTAAAGAAGTCCTAATGAAGAACGAAACGGAATGGATTCAGACCCTAGATGCTGACTTTTCACATGACCCTAAATATTTACCGGCCATGTCCAAGGCATCGAATGATGCTGATGTTGTTATAGGTTCGCGCTATGTTCTCGGTGGTGGTACATCAGGGTGGCCTTTCTGGAGAAGATTTCTTAGTAAATTTGCAAACTTCTATTGCAAGGTTATTACTGGTATGCCAGTTAGTGATACAACTGCCGGTTTTTATTTGATGAGGACTAAATTTATGCGGGAAGCTGGTTTGGATAATATTACATCAAATGGTCATGCTTTTCAGATTGAATTGAAATATAGATTATGGAAGAAAGGTGCCAGAATTGTTGAGATACCTGTAGTGTTGCCAGATAGAAATCTGGGTAAATCTAAGATGTCTAAGGGAATTATAGGTGAAGCGGTATGGGCTCCCTGGAAGATGAGGTTAAATAAGTTGATTTGAACTTGCTAGGCTCTGTTCCATATGGCCTAACGCTCAATTACTTCACTTATTTTATATGGCGTAACACCACGAGCTTCGTAGTAAATACGTATGAGGAGCTCGACTATAAATCCAAGCATAAACAAAAGAAACCCGAGAATAATAAATAGAGCGGAAATTACCGGAAGTGGTGTCTGGTTTAAATTAATCGCAAACTGCATTTTGATTATTACTGAAGCAAGTACGGCAAGAAATGCGATACCGAGACTCGTAAGTGCGAGAGTGCCGAAAAATACCATCGGTCTCACCGCGTATGTATACAAAAATTTAATGGTAACAAGGTCGGCAATATCGGTTACCATGTGAAGGAAGGTGTAGTGGGTCGTCCCTGCCTTACGCTCGTGATGATGCACCACCATTTCCCCAACCTTCGCCCCGCGGCTCGCCATAATAACTGGAATGAACACATGCATCACGCCGTAAAGGTGCACATCTTCAAGATATTTTTTCTTGAAGACACGCATGGCACAACCATAATCGTGAATGTTAAGACCGGCAATTGTTCTTGTAACTTTATTTGCAAAAGAAGAAAAGAAACGGCGACCAAAGGAATCCCGGCGCTCTTTGCGCCAACCAACGACAATATCGTAATTTCCTTCTTTCATTTTGTTGAGCATGGCCGAAATATCAGCCGGGTCATTCTGCAAATCAGCGTCCATTGTGAAAATGAGGTCTCCACTGGCCGCGTGAATACCTGCATCAATTCCAGCAGTTTGGCCTATGTTGTAGGCGATTGAGACAATCTTTATTGGAGAGAGTTTTTTGAGTTCAGCGAGCGTATTGTCCTTAGAGCCATTCGCAACAATAATAATCTCAAATTTTTCTTTAACATTACGAAATACCTCCATCAGACGCTTGTGGAGCTCGGCAACATTTTTCTCCTCGTTATATGCTGGGACTACTACAGAAATCATTGTGGTACTTACTATAGCGACTTTTTAATAATTTTTACAGCTCCAACAAGATCTTTTACTACGTAATCAGGTGTAATATTGTGGCGCCCATCAGTGCCAGCAAAACCAGTTTTAACCAAAATTGTTTTAAGTTTTGCGCGTCTTCCCGTAAGAATGTCGGACGTCATATCGCCAATGAAGAAGCCACCCTTCGTACTTAACTGAAAATCTTTTTGTGCTTGCCTGACGAGGCCAATGCCAGGCTTTCTACACAGGCAATCTTTCGCGTATTTTTTAAGCGTTCCTTCCGGATGGTGCGAGCAGTAGTAAATCTTGTCTATCTTCGCGCCCCTTTTTGTGAGCTGTTCAATAAGAACAGCGTGAATTTCGTCTAGCCCTTTCTCTGTGAGTAAGCCATTTGCGATGACACTCTGATTCGTGATAACCACCACGACAAAACCGAGTTTGTTTAAGTCCTTGATTGCTTTCGCTGCGCCAGGTAATATTTTTAACTGCCCTACTTTGTTAAGATGGTGAACATTCTTATTAATCACCCCGTCACGGTCTAGAAAAACTGCTTTTCTCATTTCACCAAGTGATCAAAATAATCCTGGAAATATTTGGTAATCATGTGGAGAATAACGGCGTGAATACCCTCGACAATTTCATATCTCCCCTTGTCGGTTTTGACCAAAATTTTAACGTCAGCGATTTCATTTAGTTTCCCGCCATCAAAACCGGAGAGTCCGATAACCGGCACGTGGTTGCGCTTCGCAAGTTCGATTGCCTTTATAACATTCGCGGAATTGCCGGAGCTACTTATGGCAATCACGCAATCGCTCTCACGCAGATAATTCTGAAGTGGACCCACAAAAACATAGTCATACCCGACGTCATTTGCCCAGGCCGACATTTCTTCTTCGGTTGAAGGAACACGTATCGCCTGAAATCGGCGACCGTGCTTTTCTAGATTGTGGCTAAAAACAGTTTTGTTGAAATCACTCACCCAGTGAGTGGCGAGCGCGAGTGAGCCACCGTTTCCAAAAATGTAAATTTTGCCGTCGTGCTCGTAAGTTGCCTGAATAATGTTAAGGGCTTTGGCAATTTCCTTGTGAGGGAGAGCCTTGATAGTCCCCTGCACTTCAGCCAATAAATTTTTAATATAATCCTCCATAGTTTAGGCGAGGGCCGGGTTATAGCTATTATAGAGAACTTCCGCACCTGACTGCGTGAAGCTGCATGGAATCTCTTGGAAATTCTTAAGTTTATTGCGTAAAGCCATCCTTTTCATAGTCGCACGAATAGCATCATGCTTCTTCGGAGGGGCAATGAACAGAAGACAGCCCCCACCGCCCGCGCCGAGTATCTTTCCGCCCCATGCCCCGCCACGAAGCCCGGCTTCAAAAAGCCCGTCAATAACAGTATTGGAAATGTTGGGCGCCAGACTTTTCTTTCTTTTCCAACCATCGTTTAGCATTTTAGCCAAACCTTTTATATCGCCCGCGAGCAGTATTTTCTTACAATCAAAAACGGAATCGGACATTTGTTTGTAGGTTTCAAAATGATCATCTACTTTTTCATTTTGTTTCTTAAGTACTTTTGAGGCAGGACGAGTAATGCCTGTGAAAAACAAAATCAGGTGGTCTTCTAATTCAGCACGCTTTTTATAGTCAAGGAGTATCGGCTCAACATCAACGGACTCGTCCGCATTAAACTGAAAGATATTAAATCCTCCATACGCCGCCGCATACTGGTCCTGCTTGCCAATCGGTTCTTTAAGCAAATTGATTTCGAGCTTTGAAGCAAGCTCTGCCGCCTCTCCCGCACTTAATCTTTTTCCTTGAAACGCATGAAGTCCCTTCATGAGAGCCACAGAAAAACTAGACGATGAACCGAGGCCAGTCTTTGCCGGCATGTCCGCGAAAGAACCTATCTCTATTCCATCTTTAACGATTCCCATATCCAAAAGTGCTTCGCGCACACGGTTGTGCTCAAGCTTCTTCGGATGATCAACCGATTCAATTTTTTGGTACTTAACAATAAATCTATTAACAAGTGGGGTTGTCTTGATAGTGAGATATACAAATTTATCTATCGTGACCGAAAGTGCCCGCCCCGGATACTTACGATAAAACTGCGCGAGGTCTGTTCCCCCGCCGACAAGACTTATTCTGAGTGGTGCTCTTACAACAATCATTTTTTCTGATTAAACTTTGAATTTTTTCTACACCATTCATCTAAGCGCTTCAAGTCTTCCGGCGTCGATATATGGGCATGGTCTTCTTCACCGACAACCGCCACAACATCATTTTTCTTGCAGAACGTATTCATAAGGCTCGAAAAATAATATTCGCCATTTTTGTTTTTATCCGGTGTGTAATAAAACAAATCGGCATTCCCGACCATGAATCCGTTTGCAACTAGATTCGATGGCGGCACTCCCGGTTTTTCTAAGACCTCAAGAATTTTATTTTTAGAATCAACTCTCGCCACGCCTACATTTTTCGGGTTCTCCATTTTGTAACAGAGCCAAGAATATTCGTGAGCAAGACAGTCCTCCATTTCCTTTTTGGTAATAATCTCGTCGCCGTAGCTTACTGCGAGCCTCTCTTTCGGCGAGAACAAAGATTTGGCCTTAAGAAATCCGGCGGCATTCCCGTCCATTGACCCATCGATATATGCAATCTTTCGGCCATGGAATTCGTCACCGCAATATTTCCTTATTTTGTTCCCCAAATAACCGACTGTTATAACCGCCTCGGTTATCTCTCTTGGAAGAACTTCGAAGAGATGGTCTAGCAAGGTTTTCCCTCCGAACGAGAGAAGCGGCTTCGGCATATTTAGAGTAAGTGGCCTCATCCTGGCCCCCTCACCTGCGGCAAGTACAACTAGCTTCATAGGGACTATTATGGTCAAATTTGCCCTTTAGTCAACGATATCAGAGCCTTGACTCTAAGTTCTCTTTTCCAATAGAGAATACGAAATATAAACTGAAAAGTAATAAATATACAATTTTGACTTTGGTTTCGAACTTAGTACCATAGATGTAACTAGACTTGTGTTTAAAACATATGAACGTTATTAGACAAACATTCTTGAATCATCGGATGGCGATTATTTTTGCCATTCTGGTATCAGTGATTACGGCTTTCCCGCAAGTTTATTTTCGTATTGATCACAAGGAGCTTTATCAGGAAGGCAAACAGGTTGTAGAGATGTTACCTCATGGTGGATGGGCGGAAAGGGTAAATGAAATTCAAGGTGGGCATGGCTTAGGTAACATATATCAAAAAGAAGGGAAAAATGATCCATATATTTACCAACCACTCGGACCTATGGTAGTAGCCTACATGGGGGAAATCTTCGCCCTTGATATCAACAATACTATGCTGCTTTCCCGTCTAGTGCTACCGTTTGCTGTTTTCCTTTTGATTTATGGTTTTGTTTTTTTAGTATCTAGAAACAAGTTTGCCGCCCTTTCTAGTGCGGTAGTGCTTTTGTTCGCTGATTCTGTTTTGAGTTACTCTGGGATCGCTCTACTTCTCCAGGGTGTTAGTCCAGGCCATTTTTTGCGGCTGGCAAGGCCTGTTAGCCCAGCTGTGATCTATCTTTTTTTATTTGCTTTTCTCTTGTTCTTTTGGCAATTTTACAGAAAAAGAAACTGGCAGTACGGAGTGCTTAGTGCAGTTTTGCTCGGCTTAAATTTTTATAACTACTTTTATACTTGGACGTATCTTTACGCTTTTGGGGCAATACTAATCCTAATACATGTTTTGCTTAAAAGATGGGAAGATGCGTTAAGGATAGGAGGTGTTTTTGCTGGGGCGATCTTGGTGGCCATTCCCTACTTTATTAACATGTATCTGGCATCACAATTTCCAACGTTTGAGAGAGTGGGTGTAGCGTCTGGAATAATTCTAACGCATCATCCTTTGTTTGTTGGCGCTTCAGTAATTGCGGCTCTTGTAGTGTTCCTCCTCTTTTTTCCTAAGCAGGATAAGGATAAATATATATTTGGTCTGGCAATTTTGCTTGCTCCTTTTTTGACTATGAACCAGCAGATTCTTACTGGCAAGATTATGCAGCCTGACCACTATCATTGGTTTTTTCATAAGCCACTCGGAATCATATTTGTACTCATTACAATTTTCTATTTTTTTGATCGACGCCACTTAGATTTGTATAAAAAAATATTTACTATTTTTGTGATTACTTCAAGTATAGCCACTGCTGTATTTATCCAAGCTTACTCATATAAATATGACTCAAGAGATGGCGGTCAAATAGCTATCGAGAGACAAAAATACGGACCAGTAATAGATTGGTTAAATTCTAATGTTGAAAAAGAGGCGCAGATATTTGGAAACAATGAGACTGCAAATATGATCGTTCTCTACACCCCATTGAATGTTCTTTATCATGATGGCATCTGTTGCCAATCGATTTCAGTCACCGAGTCTACACTCCAGGAAACCCTATTTATCTTTTTTAGACTTAATCAGGTCGATGCACAGTCGGCATATGAAGCATTTTCTCGTGAGCGGGCATTCGTTTCAAGACAATTTTATGGTATTTATTATCGAAAACTAAATGGCAGTTATGAGTCAATCCCTGACGAGAAATTTGATGAAATAGTAGACATGTACAAAGAAACACTCCGAACGCCAACTTCAAAGTGGTTAGAACAAATATTTGAAAAGTATGAAGTCGAATATCTGGTGTGGGACAAGAAGGCAGATCCTTTGTGGCAGCTGGATAAGTATAAATTTCTCGAAAAATCGGCAGAATTCGGTAGTATGACTATATATCGCGTAAAATGAAAATTTTGTTTTTATCAGATGATTTTCCGCCTCAAAGCTTTGGCGGAGCGGGTATTTCCACTTACGATTTAGCTCGGGGTATGAAAAAAGCTGGTCAAGAAGTCTTTGTCATTACCACTTGTCGTAAAAAGGAAGAAGCGGGGGAGTTGGAATATCAGGGCTTAAAAATTTTTAAGATAGCGAGTGATTATCCTGGGAGATGGCGAACATATATAAGCCTATATAATCCGCCAGTTATCCGGGAGTTAGAAAAAATATTAAAAAAAATTAAGCCGGACGTGGTGCACGCCAACAACATACACTTCTACCTCTCGTATCATTCTCTAAAAATTGCAAAAAAATATGCCAAAGTCGTAATCACTTTTAGAGATGTAATGAGTTTTAATTTTGGTAAACTCATGACAGAGAGGTATCTGAAGAATCTTGACGCTAGGACAATATGGCTTGATCATCTAAAGCAAGCTAAAAAGAGATGGAATCCTCTCCGAAACATCATTATTAAGTATTATCTAGGATATGCTGATAAAAAATTTGCCGTAAGCAAGGCTCTAAAAAAAGCATTAGAACAAAATGGTATAAGCGGCATCGAAGTCATACATACGGGCATTGATTTGTCAGAATATCCCACATTTTATAATGGGCAGAATAAAAAGATAATTTTCTTCGCTGGGAGATTAAGTGACGCTAAAGGAGCAAAAGTCGTTGAGAAAGCAATGCAAATAATTTCAAAAAAAATGCCTGATGCAGAGCTTATCACTGCTGGTACAGGCGGTAAGTGGTTAAATAGAGAAGAGATGAAAATGGCCTATGCGTCATCTAGTGTAGTAATAGTACCGTCAGTCTGCTTCGATGCTCTGCCTCGCACGGTATTAGAGGCATCGGCTTCTGGTCGACCAGTCATCTCGACTCCTTATGGTGGTGCTAAAGAAGTGATTGAGGATGGTGTCACTGGCTATATTATTGATCCTTTCAAACCAGACGAGCTTGCAGAAAAAATTATAGATTTACTAAAAGATCCTCGAAAGGCAGAAAAATTTGGTAAAGCCGGATATCAAAGAATCGAAAGGGAATTCAGCTTGGAGAAACTGACGAACCGGTACATAGACATATATGCCAAAAGTGTTAATATGTGACGGTCACTATGCTCCATTTAGATTTTACCAAAAAGACGGTTATTGTTACGGGAGGGGGCTCTGGTATTGGCTTAGCTACGGCAAAAGCTTTTTTGAGTTGTGGTGCGAATGTGGCAATCTGTGATCGACGTAAATCTGTATTGGGAAAAGCAATTCAAGACATAAAAAAGGATGTTAAAAGTCGTGAGCGAATCTTGGCGGTTCATTGTGATATGTCTCGAGAGAAAGATGTTTCTATGCTTGTAAATAACACTCTTAAGAAATTCTCAGGTCTAGATATATTTGTTAATAATGCCGGGACTTGGATTCATACTCCCGTTCTTAGCCTCAAAGAGCGAGATATCTCTAAGATCATCGGTGATAATTTAATTACAACAATCTTAGGTACAAAACACGCTGCCCGAGGTATGACTAAGGGTGGAGTCATTATAAATACTGGCTCATTTGCCGCGAGAATGTCGAGACTTGGTTCCGGTCTCTACGCGGCGGCAAAGAGTGGAGTCGAGCAGTTCACACGTATTTCTGCGGCAGAATTAGCTTCGAAGAACGTTCGTGTCAATTGTATTATTCCCGGTGTGATCCAAACACCCATGGCAAAGGCAAGTCAGGATAAAAACAAGAAAGAACTTCTAAGATCCATACCAATGGGGCGTTTTGGCACTCCTCTAGAAGTTGCCAATGCCGTATTATTCTTAGCATCTCCACTTGCGCAGTACATTACCGGGGCAAGTCTTGAGGTGACGGGAGGTAAATATACAGCCCAATTATGAAATACAAAAGATACGAATTCAGTCTGCAATATCCCAAACCTCTCGCGAAAAATGAACTGAAGGATCTGATCAATGTTGCCCGTTCAGGCCTATTCTCGCGCTATGCAAGTGACTACACCAAGAAATTAGAAATTGATCTCGCCAGATATTATGAAAAGAAACATGCGGTTACCTGTACCTCTGGAACGGCCGCACTACATGGATGTTTAACGGCCTTAAATTTCCCAGTCGGTAGCGAGATTATTACGACGTCAGTATCGGATATCGGAGTGGTTCTGCCGATTATATACGAGAATCTAATGCCGGTGTTTGCCGATATAGATCCAGAGACTTATAATCTCGATCCTGTATCAGTGGAGTCAAAAATTACTCCCAAAACGAAAGCGATAATCGCTGTTCACTTGGCTGGTTCTCCAGCCGATCTCACTGCCTTCCAAAAATTGTGTAAAAAACACAATCTAGTGCTTCTGGAAGATTTCTCGCAAGCCCACGGAGCCATCTGGCATGGAAAAAAAGTGGGAAGCGTCGGCTTAATGTCCTATGGCAGTTTCCAGCAAAGTAAACAGATAACTTGCGGAGAAGGGGGCGTCATCGTTACCAATGACCCGAAACTTGCATATCGGGCACTTATTGGAGTAGACAAAGGATGGCAGAGAGCTAAATCATTAGAAGAACGCTTTTATGAATTCTTGGCTCCCAATCTTCGTTTCAATGCAGTCCAAGCGGCGATTCTCAAACCTCAACTAAAGCGGCTTGATGCCTTGATTGAGAAGAAAAGGAAGCTAGCGCGCCTTGTCTATAAAGCAATGAAGCCTATATCAATGTATGTCAAAACGCAGAAGATTCTAGATAACTGCACAAGTTCGTATTACTCATTTCCAATGTATGTGACGGGAGGTGAAAAAATGCGCGACAGACTTCTCAAGCTTCTCAACGATAAATACAACCTCCGCGCGGCTTATGGATATGCAAATCCCGTTCCTCTCTATCAATGCGTCACAGCACTTATGGATCCGGTAAAATATGGAAAAGGATTCAAATACAGTAATCGTAAGTATCCGAAAGGCCTCTGTCCCAATGCCGAAGCCCTGCTCAAAAAATCATTCCTTATTCCCTTTAATGAAAACTATACCGAAAAAGAGATGAAGGATATTGTAGATCGGGTTGTTACCGCGGTCCGGGAAATCACCTAATAAATTATGATTAATATGCAAAAAAAACCAAAAGTTATCTGTATGGTACCAGCGAGGATGGGCTCTACTCGTCTACCTGGTAAGGCTCTTAAGGATATTATGGGTCTGCCCATGATTGTTCATACCTGTAAGAGAGCCCAATTGGCAAAGACAGTCGATGATGTATATCTTGTGACGGACACTGATGAAGAGCTTAAGACCGTAGGGGAAGCCCATGGGATAAAGGTAACCATGACTGGGATGCCTCCAAGTAATGCTACGACCAGTGTTGCAAAGGCTGTAGAAAATGTTGATTGTGATATCGTGATAGTGTTGCAAGGAGATGAGCCTCTCGTTAATCCAGATCATATTGATGCAATCGTCCAGGCACTTATTGATGATCCAACCCTACAGGTATCGATTGGAGCAACTCGCTGTACCAAACACAATACTTTCTCCGATATTAAAGCTGTCCTTGATCTTGAGGGAAATGTGCTCTACTGTTCGCGTACTGATATTCCAGTGACAAACGGTAAGGGCGAAGTGGGTGAGATGATCAAGTTATGCTTTACTGTCCCATTTAGGAAATCAATGATAGAGCAATATGCCACTTGGGAAGAGACACCTCTTGAAAAAATTGAAGATAATCATTTTCTACGCTTGCTCGAACACGGTATTCGTATGAAAGCTGTGATAATTGAAGGTGGAAAAATCAGTGTGGATACTCAGAGCGATCTTGATGAAGTGCGCGAGATGATGAAGAAGGATAAGGTGAGATTAAGATACATGTAATATGAAGAAATGGAAAGTATTATTGTCGGTGCCTTATCTTCTGCCGGTTTTGGACGAATACCGGCCGCTTTTTGATAAACATGGCATTGAGCTAGTGATCACTCGCACCAAAGAGTGTTTAACAGAAAAAGAATTATTGGAAATCATATCTGATATTGACGGCACTATCTGTGTTGACGATCATTTTACCGTTCAGGTGCTCGAAGCGGCTCCGAAGTTAAAGGTAATCTCAAAATGGGGAACAGGTATTGACGCTATTGATCTCGATGCAGCCAAAAGATTAGGGATTGTGGTACGCAATACGCCTAACGCGTTTACCCACGGAGTGGCTGATACTGCTCTCGGTTATATGCTCATGTTTGCCAGAGGACTTGTGGCTCTTGATAAAGATATGAAAGCGGGACTATGGCAGAAGCGAGAGGCTGTCGCCTTACACGAATGTACTCTTGGGGTTATCGGAGTAGGTAATATCGGCCGTGCTGTCATTCGTCGCGCCAAAGTTTTTGGGGCGCGTATCTTGGGCTATGATATCGCCGGAATTGATGAAGATTTTGTTAAAGAAACTGGCGTCGAGATTGTTTCTAAAGAAGTGCTTCTGCGCGAGGCGGATTTCGTTTCATTGCATTGTACGCTTAACCCTACTTCTCATAAGATTATTGCCGAAAAAGAATTAGCAATGATGAAGCCGAGCGCCTTTCTCATTAATACTGCGCGTGGACCTTTAATAGATGAAGCGTCACTTCTCAAAACACTTGATGAGAAGAAGATTGCGGGCGCGGCTCTTGATGTTTTTGAATTTGAACCTCTGGCTGAAAATAACCGCCTCCGCACTTTTGACAACGTTTTCTTGGCCGCTCACAATGCTAACTCGAGTATGGCCGCGCGCGATCGGATCAATAAAGTCACTATCAATAATTGTTTAGAGGAGTTGGCAAAATATGCATAATGTCAAAAACTAGACAATTTATCAGAAGGTTCATACCTCAAAAACTTCTTATCTTTATACGGGAAATGATATACCCGGAAAAGATATATCTTATTGAAGATAAAGTAGATTCTTTATTTAAGACGTATTACCAAGACCTTGTTGCTCCTGATTTGAATCAAAAAACAGCTTTCAAAAATGTGGAATTTAAAGTCTATTCTAAACATGGCGGCGACGGTATCTTGGCCTACATTTTTTCAAAAATTGGGGCCACTCACCGCACTTTTATAGAAATGGGGGTGGAAGATGGCAGAGAATGCAATACGGCCAACTTGTCGTTAAATTTCGGTTGGAGGGGCCTCATGATTGATGCCAGTGAGGAGTGGATTAGATCGGCTAAAAACTTTTTCAAAGAGAAACTGGGAGGCCGGGCTGGCAATGTTCAAACGGTCGTCTCTTTTGTCACTGCCGAAAATATCAACCAGTTATTTTCTGATAATAGCTTTAAGGGCGACATCGATTTGCTATCCATAGATATTGACGGTAATGATTACTGGGTCTGGCGGGCAATTAACACTATTAATCCGCGAGTGGTAGTAGTCGAATACAATTCCGCTTTTGGATACCACTCTCTTACTATAAAATATGACCCGGAGCATTGTTATAAACCTCGGCAAGAGCATCCTCTATACTTTGGCGCCTCTCTTGTCGCCTTATCCAAATTAGCCAAAGAAAAAGGATATATCTTGGTCGCTTGCGATTGTCATGGTCACGACGCTTTTTTTATCAGGAAAGACGTTGCGAAGGGTAAATTTATCGAGTTGTCACCTAAGGAAGCTTTTTACCCAAACCCGCATAGCTTAAAGAAATTTGGTCCGCTTGAAGGGCAATTCGAACAAATGAAAGGTTTTGAGTTTGAGAAAATTTAGTACTTATGCCAGAGACAAGCATCGTCATTCGTACCTATAACGAGGAAAAACATATTGGCAATCTTCTTCGTGCTATTGAAACACAGGATTATAAAGATTATGAAATTATTATCATCGACTCTGACTCGACCGACAAAACGCTGGAAATAGCAGAGAAATATCCAGTAGAGATTATAAAAATAGAAAAACGCGACTTCACATTTGGTTATGCGCTCAATGTTGGTTGCCAGGCGTCGCGCGGCAGATATCTTGTTTTTGCTTCCGCTCATGTTCTTCCAGCCACAAACTCATGGCTCTCGCATCTCACTGCTTCATTTAAAGATCCGGAGGTAGCCATGGTATACGGGAGGCAAAAAGGAAACGCGGATTCAAAATATTCAGAGCAAAAAGATTTTTGGCGGTTGTTTAGTAAGACTGCTGTCAATTCTAAAGTTCCGTTGTATTACGCCAACAACGCAAATGCCGCCATTAAGAAGAGCATCTGGGAAGAAGAAAGATTTGATGAATATTTATTCGGACTTGAAGATATTGATTGGACGCGCCGAGTGACGTCAAAGGGTTTATTAATTCGCTATGAACCGAACGCACCGGTGTATCACATTCATAACGAAACATGGCCAGAGGTTTTTAATCGCTATCGTCGGGAAGCGATTGCCGCTGTCCGAATTGGTCTTCCTCATCCGCCCCAAACGCATTTAGGCATATGGTGGCTTCTACTGCGGATTTCGGCAGATATATTCGGCTCTTCGGACTGGTCTTTTGCCCGTCTGGAGGAAATTTTTCGTTTCCGCTATTACCAGTGGAAGGGTAGCAACCTAGGATGGAAACAAGGAAAAGACACCAACTTCAAGATTCAGAATAATAATGTATCCCAATTGAATGAGAATCAAGCGGTTGTTATTAAGGGAAAGAGTAAGGCAAAGATTGAAGGAATATCTATTCCTGAAATGAGACCGGGAGACATATTAATTAAAGTTGATTATGTGGGTGTCTGCCGCACTGATATAGAAGTGTACGAGGGTACTTTAGGCTATTATCGGGACGGCATAGCTAGCCACCCGATTGTTCCCGGTCATGAGTTTTCTGGGACGATAGTAAAAATTGGATCGAATAATAAATTTCAAGAGCGATTCAAATTGGGTCAGAGAGTGGTCGGAGAATGTATTTTATCCAGAGGAAAAAAATCGGAGAGAAAAGAAGTTGGTGTAATTAATTATAATGGCGCTTACAGTAAATTTATTGTCATGCCCGGGGATGCCATACATAAAATTCCCGACAATATTGATTCAAAGACCGCCGTTCTCACTGAACCTTTGGCTGTTATTCTACGTGCGCTTCGGAGAATTGAATCAAGATTAAAAAACGATTCAAGGATCGCGGTGATAGGCGCGGGACAGATTGGTAATTTATGTACCCAGGTACTTGCCCTTCGAGGATATAAGGTTGATTTGTTTGATAGTGATGCCAAACGGTTGAGTATTCTGCCAAACATTGCGAATGGTACGAATGCTGTGATAGGTGACTTAGATAGTTTTGATGTGATCATAGAAGCAACAGGGTCTAAAGCTGTTTTAGGAAGAGTTCTAAGAGAAAGTTTGGTTGATAGCACAATGTTACTCTTAGGGTTTCCTTATGGTGATATGGAATATAACTTTGAAGATATTGTGGGAAAAGAAAAAGTAGTTATCGGTTCTGTTGGCGCGGAAAGCCAAGATTTCCGGAAGGCCTTGGAGCTTCTTTCTGATCTTGATATGACACCCTTTGTTCAAGTTGTTATGCCATTGAAAAATTTTGAAGAAGCGTGGCAAGCTCATAAATCACTGAAACATTTAAAAATACTTTTACAACCATAAAGATTAGAATTACGTTCAGCTTCGGCAACGCATTGACATGGCCGTCCACGCAGGTGGACGGCCCTTTTTTAAGTTATACTATGTTTTTAATCTAGCATGGAACGGAACGAAAATGTTTTAGTAGTTTTTGGCGAAGACCTCCCTAGCAAGTGGCTAGAGTCGCCACATAAAGTAAATGTTATCGTTGCCAAGGAGTCGTTACGACACGATATAGAGGCCATGGGTTTAAAGTTTGTTTCGATTGAACCGCTTATCGAGGCCGGGAGTGTCCATGAGGCGAGCGTTTTCGCTGAAGAATTATCTCGCTTAACACTTCCAGATGGTTCTCGCCTTGCAGAGTCGTTTACCTATAAGGGATACGAGTTGTGGTGGATGTATTATAACAGCCTTTTCCTTTATTTTTGTCTGCCGTATACCCAGTATAAAAAGTTGCTTGAATATTTAAAAGATTTCAAAAGTGTTTATTTATATCGACCAGCGTATAAAAATCTCTTTCACTCTTATCTTGTAGCGTATGGATGTGAGGCGAACATTCTACGAGATCCTAGACTTAAAAGTCCACCCTTTCTCCCTTTTGGCATCTTTCTCCAAATTATTATTACGCTTTTATGCCTACCCGTACTAATGGTGAGGAGACATGGTCTCATGGTATTTGTCGGCGATAAATTTGCAAAGTCCAAGGACTATGATTTCAGGATGAAGTTTATCTATGAAGAGTTGCGCCAAAGAAAAATTCCTTTTGTTGAATTTATCCGCAGTCTAGAATCTTGGAAAGCAGTATTACAGCACGTGTTTGTCAGAAAGCGCCCGGTAATCTATTCCGAAGGCGTGGCTTTCGTCGGGAAGTTTTTCGGTATTTTCTCTGATAAGCCTCGTTTCTCTATTCCTGAACAAGATCCTGAGAGTAAATTTAAATTTATCATTGCTACTCATTATCTGAGGAGTGGTTATGATGATATATGGGCGATACGGATAATGAAGTGGATTTTATGGGCAATTGGCGTCAAGGCGGCATTCATTACCGCAGCTACGGAGCGCAACTTCCATGCTTTTTTGGGTTGCAAGTTGAATGCTATACCAACAGTCGGTATTTTACATGGGGTCGCTTCCCGACATTATACCGTCTATGACTTCTTGCCTAGTTTTAACGGCACAGGAACGATGTCCGTTGACAAATATGGTCTTTGGAGCGAGTGGTGGAAAAAATATTATCTGGAAAATAGTAAAGTGTATCTTCCGGAGCAGCTCTATGTTTCAGGCCTTATGCGACCACTTGAAAGAAAAGAAAGGTCGGACCTTAATACTGATTCCAAAGGTCCGACCTTAAAGTCAGGCCCTATTAAAGTTCTTTTTGTCGCGGGACAATTAACGGCGCCTATGGAAGCAATACCTTACTTACTAGCGCTTGTTGAGGCTAAGGGTTTGTCCGTCCATATAACATTCCGCCCTTATCGTGATGACTTTGAAAAATGGTTGAGAGGGCATTATCCAGAAATACTTGAGAAAATTGGTGAAGGAAATATTCTCCGTGGTGACATCCACGATGCCATTGCTCAATGTGATGTTATCGTAGGGGCCTACAGTACAGCAGTTCTAGAAGGGCTATTGCAGTTTAGAGTTCCGGTTTTTTTCCGAACGAAAAAATGGGGAGATTATTATAGTCTTAAGGAATACGATGAAGAGCACTCTTTTTTCGCCGAAAATCCAGCCGAGCTTATAGCGAAGATAAAAAACGCGCGTACTGTATCTAAAGAAGACCTTAAAAAATTACAAGAGAAGTACTTCGGTGATCCGTACAAGAACGGCAGCAAATGGGTCGTAGATCAACTAGAGGGCGCACTCTTAAAAGGGTGCATCACCAAATAATAACCTAAGAGACTGGCTAAAGATCTTATAATAACGTGTGTCATGACAAGACCCATAAGTCCGAACATGGGAAGCAGTATAAAGAAGAGAGTTATTTGAATGACCGGAACAATAGTTCGGTGCAGATACATCTCTTTCTTTTTCTTATGGGCCATCAGTGTTTCGTTGAACATGGTGCCGGAGACTGCCAGGAGGGTGAGAGAATACATTTGCGAGTAGAAAACCGAATCTAGATATTGGGGGAAAAAGAATTTGTAAAAGTAAGGAGCAAGTACCACATATATGCCAGCCAAGCCCAAAGCATAAACGGTGAGCAAAAGGGCCTTACGCGGGGCGGACTTTTGTAATTCTTCAAAAGATCTTCCGCTTAATTTGGGCATGATCAGAGTACTTAGTATTTTTTTTCCTCCCTGAAGTTGTTCGACGGGAGCGATAGCAAAGGCGTAGATGGCGAGAGGCGCCGCGCCGAGGTAGTGAAAGACAAGAACTTTATCCAGAAGACTTGCAATTTTTCCTATGATATCCATTGCGCTCAAGTGCCCACTGTAGGAAACGAGCTCGGGATCTTTTTTATCGTTTTCATGTCGATATGCTCGCAAGGTCTGATTATAGAGAAATAATGAAACAAGAGCTCCAATGAAGAAGTAGACGGTAATGATGACAGGCAAACTTCGGTATAGATATAGAGCGAATATCAGGGCGAAGGCGGGCGCGATATTGCGAATCATGCCATATAGCGCGCTCCTTCTAAAATCTTTCTTACCTAAAAGGTGGGCGCCATAGAGGCTGGCGCTTGAAGTAATGGGAGATAAAATCCCCGCTAGAAGAAATGAGAAGGATAAAAGTGGATTACCGTTTATGTAGTAGTAGAGGCTCAAAGCAAGTCCTCCTAGAAATATCCCGATACTCCACTTTAAGTTTATTCGAAAACCTTGGCGGAGAGAGCCTTCATTACCTCGCGCAACCGCCTGGGTAATGGCCACCCCTATGCCAGTAAGAGAAAATGCTCCCAGCATTGCTACCATCGAGAGGATGAATTTGTAGGTACCAAATGATTCTTTCGGAAAAAGATTCGCGAATGCGATAGAAATGAAAAAACCCGCGAGCATCGCAACGCCATGACCGAGTGAGAGCCAGAAGCCGCCTTTAGTGAGATAGACCACATCCGTCCTTAAAAAATCTTCACTCTGACGGAGCAGGCGGCGGGCCTTATTTCGTAAGTTTTCCATACGCGTCTATCATGATAGGATAGTAGGGATGAATAAACAAATTTTAAAGTACGTCATTGTTACGGGACTCTTTCTGGTCCCATTTATTTCTTTTCTTATCTCCAGCGCTTTTTTCTTTCCTTTTATTACCACTAAAGCTTTTGCCTGGAGGATTATTGTTGAGATTGTCTTTGCCGCCTGGTTAATTCTTGCTCTTTTAGATACGGACTATCGTCCCAAAAAATCTCTTATTCTTTACGCGATGTTTGGGTTTCTAGCCATAGTCGGTTTGGCGGATATTTTGGGTATGGATCCGATTAAAAGTTTCTGGTCCAACTTTGAACGCATGGATGGCTTCATTACTCTATTACATCTGGGCATGTTTTTCATCGTTATATCATCGGTCTTTAAGGAAGTCGATTGGAAACGGTGGTGGAATGTTTCACTTGTGGCCTCATTTATAATGGTCTTATATTCTGTTTTACAAATTATCGGACTGAAGACGATTAATCAGGGCGGGGTTCGAGTGGATGGCACCCTCGGCAACGCCATCTATCTGGCGGTTTATATGCTCTTTCATATTTTTATCGCCTTTCTATTTATGTGGCGCGAATGGAAAAATATTGCCTTGAGATGGGTTTATGGTTTGCTCATTCTCACACAAGCATTTGTTCTCTATTACACAGCTACACGTGGCGCAATCTTGGGTCTACTGGGAGGACTTTTGGTTATAGCCGTACTCAATGTTAGAAACAAAGAAAACAAAATTGTCAGAAAGGCTGGTATCAGCGGCTTGGTAGGACTCGTAGTTTTGATTGGAGGATTTGTGCTGATACGTAACAGTGAGTTTGTTATATCAAGCCCAGTTCTCTCCCGCTTCTCTTCTTTGGCAATCGAGAATCTAAATAGACAAGGTCGTTACTATGTCTGGCCTATGGCGCTTGAAGGGGTCAAGGATCGGCTGTTTCTTGGTTGGGGGCAGGAAAATTTCAGTTACGTTTTCCAAGAATACTATAGTCCAGAGATGTACAGTCTTGAGCCGTGGTTTGATCGCGCCCACAATATCTTCCTGGATTGGGCGGTTGCGGGCGGTCTTTTAGGTCTTGTCGCATATCTTTCTCTCTATCTCACTCTTATTTATTTGATTTGGAAGCCTGTCCGCAGACCCGATGGCGGAAAAGATAAAAATTTTTCTCACACAGAAAAATCTATTCTGACCGGTTTGGTCGCCGCTTATTTCTTCCACAATTTCTTTGTCTTTGACCATCTTATCAGCTACATTTTGTTCTTCTCGCTTCTCTCTTATATACATTCACGGAGCTGGCAAAAGGGAAACCTGCCCGTCCCAGTCCAAGAGGCGGGTTCGCGACCAACGGCGCCCCGCTTCGCTCCGGGGAATATCCTTGCCGTTGCCTTGCCGGCCGTTTCCATCTTGCTCGTGCTCTCTCTGTATTTTGCCAATGTTAAACCGATTATGGCCAATGTTTTTCTGATTGAAGCTCTAAAATCCTTGCAAACACCTGGGAAGATGGCCGCCGCCACTCAATATTTTCAAAAGGCCCATAACACTTCACGTCTTGGTCGACCGGAGGTATTGGAACATATGTTATCTAATGCGATCAATATTTTACAAAGCGATATTTCGATGGAAGAAAAAAATGCGTTCTTTAGTTTTGTCAAAGATGCTGCGCTGACACAGAACGAAGGATTGAAAGAAGATGCCCGCTACCAACTAATAACGGGATCTTTTCTTTCTTCCACCGGTTTTCTTGACGAGGCTCTTGTCAGCTTGGAACGCGCTCGAACGTTAATGCCGGACAAACAACAGATATATTTTGAAATTGGCGCCGCGTACATAAATAAGAAAGAACCGCTCAAGGCGCTCGAGGTTTTCAAAGAAGCGTATGAATTGGCTCCAGAATATACCGAAGCCAAACTCATTTATCTTATCGGCGCCATTTACGCTAACGACAAGGCTATTGAGACCGATATACTCAACAGGCTGACGGAAAGAGAAGTGGTTTTTGATGACAGAATCATAAACGCTTATTATGCAAACAAACGAATAAACCAGGTGGTGAATCTGCTTGAAAAACGTATCAAACTTGATCCAGACAATACGGATAAATATAAGGAATTGATTAAGCAAGCGAGTGGTTAGTGATTCATTGAGAATCAAATGTCCAAAGCTTGATTTTATTGACATTTTTGCTAATGTGACTCAAGAAATCGCACATTTCAACTAAATACGGAGGGGCGAAATGATACCGGAAAAAGTGATTGAAGTCATCGAGACCTACCGCAGCATTTTCGCTGAAAGGAATATCGGTAAAATCGATTATCCTCACGATGATTTGCTTGACGGAGAAGTACACGGTCTCGAACATTGCCACGGCATGCTCGACAAAATGGCCGAGTTTGTCCACGAGGGAAGAATGGAAAAGGTGTTTCGTTGGCTCGGATTTGTCCAAGGCACACTCTGGGCCTTCCGCGTCTTTCCTTTAACCGATCTCAAGAATCACAACCAACCGCCAGAAAGAAGGGAGGACTAATGAGTAAAATCACAACGTATATTTCTCCGCTGATGCGCCCTCGCGTGATTATGATACATTTCATCGACTCGCGCGACACATCAATTCCGATGGTTTTGACCAAGTTATTCGGATCGACCCACGGACCGAATCTATAGTGTTGGATTAAAGCCGTGAACTCGCAACAAGCTCCAACTGGAGCCGTCACTTTGCAATGACGGCTCCTTTTTCTTTTTCAAAAATTTCAAAGAATAACATGTTGCATTTGTCCTTTGTATATGCTAGACTGGCAAAGTGGGTGCTGAAACTTGGCACCAAACGAACGAATGTCTGCGCAAGTCCCCCGAACTTTGTTGAGGGGGTTTTGCGTTTTTTTATGCTAGCCCCTCGAAGCTTTAGCGAAGTGGGGTATAATTATTACAGTTTCTTTCTGTGCGTGGAGAGCGGCCGCACTCACAAAGATATTCGTTTGGAGCTAGCCCCGCTCTCCGCGCGCGGACGGAAATATCCCCTGAAATATGTTAAAATAGGTGTCTTATGGCATTTTTAAACAGTCTTTTGGGCGCGCCGGAAGAGAAATTGCTGAAATCCTGGAAGCCTTTGGTTAAGCGCATCAACGCTCTTGAACCCTCATTGGCAAATTTATCGCCGGAAGAGCTGAAACATAGAACTACTGAATTTAAAACCAGAATCAAAGAAGGTGTCGCGCTTGACGATCTTTTGCCCGAAGCTTACGCCATCGTGCGCGAAGCGGCGAAGCGCACTCTCGGACAAAGACACTTTGACGTCCAACTTCTTGGCGGTATTGCTCTCTACAAAGGCGGTATTGCCGAGATGAAGACCGGAGAGGGCAAGACCTTGGTGGCTACTTTGCCTGCGTATCTCGTGGCTCTGGCGGGTCGGGGCGTGCATGTGGTAACGGTCAATGATTATCTTTCCCGTCGCGATGCGGTCTGGATGGGACAGATTTATGACTACCTGGGTCTCTCTGTGGGGGTATTGAATCATGCTGAATCATTTATTTATGACCGCGAGCATTCAAATAAAGATAAGGAACGTGATGAGACGGGTTCTTTCCATGTTGTTCATGAATTCTTGAGACCAACCGACAAACGGGAGGCCTATCGGGCGGATATTACCTACGGTACTAATAATGAATTCGGCTTTGATTATTTACGCGACCATCTGCTTTACAACAAATCAGACCTGTCCCAACGAGATCACTTTTATGCTATCGTCGATGAAGTGGATTCTATTCTGATTGATGAAGCGCGCACGCCTCTTATCATCTCCGGACAAACGGGCTCCGCCGGGGGGCTATATGAACAATTCGCCAAGATTGCCTCAATGTTGGAGGAAGGTCCGGACTTCAGCGTGGATGAAAAGTTGCGCGCCATTTCTCTGGCCGATGCCGGTATCAATAAAACCGAGAGATTGTTGGGTATAGAAAATATTTATGCCGAGGGCGGAGTGAAGTATGTGCATCATCTTGAAACAGCTGTCAGAGCCAAAGCTTTATATCACAAAGATAAAGAGTATGTCGTGAAAGACGGCGAAGTTATTATTGTTGATGCGTTTACCGGCCGGCTTCAGCCCGGTCGGCGCTGGTCCGAGGGCTTGCACCAAGCAGTGGAAGCCAAAGAAGGCGTGCGAATCAAAGAAGAGAGCCGCACGTACGCTTCCGTCACTTTCCAAAATTATTTTAGGATGTATGAGAAATTAAGCGGCATGACCGGCACGGCTGTCACTTCTAAAGAAGAATTTTACAAAGTTTATGGTCTTGAAACTTTTGTCATTCCCACGCATCAACCGGTCGCTCGCGTGGATTCCGGCGATTTAATCTTTCAAACGCATGCCGGCAAGATGAAAGCTATTTCAAGAAAAGTGCGGGAGTTGCACAAAAAGGGACAACCTGTTCTTATCGGTACCGTTTCTATAGAGCACAATGAACTGCTTTCCGCTTATCTTAAAAATGAAGGCATTAAACACGAGATTCTCAACGCCAAGAATCATGAAAGGGAAGGCGAAATTATCGCTCAAGCGGGTAAGTATGGCGCAGTAACCATTGCCACAAATATGGCCGGCCGCGGGGTAGATATAAAACTTGGCGGCAACCCCAGCACCGCAGACTCGTATGAGGAAGTTAAGGCTTTGGGTGGTTTATTTGTTCTTGGCACCGAACGTCATGATGCCCGGCGCATAGACAACCAATTGCGCGGACGTTCTGGCAGACAGGGAGACCCGGGCGCGACGCAATTTTTTGTTTCCCTTGAGGATTCGCTCATGCGCATTTTTGCCGTGGATACTATCAAGAAAATGATGGGACGTTTTAACATTCCCGAAGACGAACCGATAGAAAATAAATTAATCACTAATTCTCTGGAAAAGGCGCAAGAAAAAATAGAGGGCTTTAATTTTGATGCCAGAAAACATGTTTTGGAATTTGATGATGTGCTCAATTTCCAGCGTAAGATCATTTACGGACGACGGCACGCGCTTTTGACCGGAGACAGGTCTCAAATTGAAGAGTACTTGACGGAAGTGGCGGCACGATTGGACCGGGATACAAAAAATAAAATGAATGAAAAACTATTAAAAGTTATATTTGATACTCCGGACCTGCCTGCCGGCGGGCAGGGAATATTGGAGATTTTGCGACGACTTATGCTTCAGACCATAGACTTATTCTGGGTTGATCACTTGGAAATGATGGAATATTTGCGCGGCAGTGTGAACCTGCGCGCTTATGGTCAACGCGAGCCTTTGGTTGAGTATAAGAAGGATGGTTTGAGATTTTTCAAAGATATGGAAGTGTCAATTGCCAGACAGATTGCCGAATTTATTATTGCTCTGAATGTGGAAGCCATTGCCGCATTTAAAACTGCGCCGATAGCGGTTGATGCCAAGGAAATGTCTGACATCTCGCGCCCGGCCGTTTCTCCAAAGGCCGAAGTGGGCAGAAACGATCCATGTCCATGCGGCAGCGGCAAGAAATATAAGAAGTGCCATGGGAAGTAGGAGCTGACAAATAGAGCCGTTTCCGTCCGCAAACTGCGGATAAAGGGAAAAACCCCGTGCGATGAGCACGGGGTTTTTCTATGCCAAAATCCCGATCTCGAAAAAATAAATACTGCTCGTCGAAGGTCGAGGTACGCGGCACCAGAGTCCGCAAGCTTACAAAAGTTGACACAACACCGAGTATGAAAAACATCACACAAGTGAAGAAAAGCATACGCGAGGAAGTTCGCGGGAAGGTCATGAAGGAGCGAATCCTAGCGGCAGCTGAAAGTCTGGCAAAAGACCTCGAAGACGATATCGCCGATGAGGTCGGCAACCTGACCGGAAAGCTGACCACTGACTTCATGGACGACGGATCAGAGATTGAGTCGGAGCTGACGGGCTATGCATTCGATCAGATCCACGATGCCCTTCTCGGTGAGGTCAAAAGACAACTCAAATGACCACAGGTCGAAATGCATATTACGAGCTTATGGAACGCTACGGCGGAGACATTAAAAAAGCCTCCAAAGCAGAATTCCAGCAAGCAGCACGACGAAGCCCTAGCAGTCCGGTTATCGCACTCTACGAAGCAAGCAGGCAATTCGAGAAAGACTATCCTCGACTAGTCTGCACGGATCGCAAAGGGTTGGGATGCGACGACGAACGGTGCTACTGCAACGACCCCGACGAGCAACCAAACGTATGAACGCAATTACTTACGAGCAAGCGAAGAAAACCTTCACCATAGCGTCCGAAGCCATCGCCTTCCTGGCGACCATCGATATGCTAATCCTCTTCGCATCGCTCGCCCAAATCATGGTGGAGGGCCAGACCGGAC
>CAZYVS010000005.1:0-44902 GCA_964651655.1 uncultured Candidatus Saccharibacteria bacterium
CAAACGCCGCTCGCCGGCAGAAGATCCCCGCCTTTCGAGAGAGGGGTGTCTGGAAGATTCCAGAGAATTTTGAATATTAAAAATGAAAACTACAAAAAGTAAAATTCAAGTGCTATTAATTCACGGCGGAATGACTTTCAAAAACGAGAAAGATTATTTGCATTATCTAAAAACCAAAAAAGTAACGACAAAGAAAAAAGTTTCTTGGACGGGAAATTATTTAGAAAAGAGTTTGGGAAAGAGATTTGAAATAATCTCACCTCGAATGCCTTTACAGGATTTTGCGAAGTATAGAGATTGGAAGATATTTTTTGAGAGATATTTATCTCTTATCAAAAACGAGTATATTTTAATTGGTTCATCTCTTGGCGGAGTTTTTCTAGCAAAATATCTTTCTGAAAATAAACTCCGCAAAAAGGCTTTGTCGGTATATTTGGTTTGTCCGCCTTTTGACAATACGTTACCAGGTGAAGATTTGGTTGGTGGCTTTACGCTCGGAAATAATCTGTCGTTGATTGAAAAGAACTGCAAAAATCTTCATTTGCTATTTTCAAAAGACGACGATGTTGTGCTAACCTCTCATGCGGATAAGTACAGGCAAAAATTGAAAAAAGCTCATATTGTGATTTACAAAAGCAAAGGTGGGCATTTCGACATCATCAAGTTTCCTGAAATAGTTAAAATGATTTTAGCAGATATTAAAAGAAATTAGCCGCCGATTTTTTAAAAAAAGAAAGCCGAAGCCCGCGCGGATTTTTACCACCTCCTTCTCCTTACAGGAGTAATACACCTTTTGGATATTTTGTTTTGCTTTGCTCACAAAATCGCTGTTTCATTTTAAATTGCGGCGCGGGGTTTGGTGTATTTTAAAATAACAAAGACAGGATATAGACAAAGGGATAACCAAAATGCTATATTTTTAGCAAGTTGTACGCCGAAAGGAGGGGGTCAGAGTTGTTAGATAAATTTGACGCGTTGGTAGATTAGCATGGTCAAAGCCATTAAACAAAACGACACAGAACTATACCAATGCGAAGAGTGCAGTTTTCATTACGAGGATTGCGAGTGGGCCGAGAAGTGCGAGGCGTGGTGCCGTGAGCACAAAAGCTGTAATTTAGAAATCACCGCTCACGCCGAGGAAAATAAATAACATACTTATAAACTTGAGAATGTAAGGATGTGGTGTATAATGAAAATATGGCGAAGGTAAAAACGGCAAAACAAATGGAGCGGCACTTGAAAGGGATGGCCAATCACCATCGGATCGAGATTTTGTTGTTTATCGCAAGCAACGACGGAGCAACACTGGATGATATTGTTACCGCTCTTGGCGCGAACGAGAAGACTCTCGGCGAACATACGCGGAGGCTGTCTGTAGCCGGGCTGGTGAATAAAAAGTATCGTGGTAAATTTGTAGAACACGCGCTTTCGCCGTATGGCAAGACATTCGTCCGTTTTCTGCAATCATTCCAAAAGATATAATGACATCCTTATAAACTGGAGTTTGTAAGGATGATGTAGTAAAGAATTTATGCGTATAAATAACTTTTTTAAATTAGTAATCGCGATTGGTGTTTCGCTAGGAGCGGGAGTGATTGGTTCCTTATTCACAACGCCTGCGGTCCAGTCTAGTTGGTATTTAGAGCTCACAAAGCCGGCTCTTAATCCTCCGGCGTGGGTGTTCGGTCCGGTCTGGGCGACATTGTTTGCGCTTATGGGAGTTGCTGTTTTTCTCGTTTATATTAAAAACGAAAAAACAGTCCTGAGCGCAGTCGAAGGACGGCAATTTAAAAGAAAGAAAAAAATTGCACTTATTTTGTTTGGTATTCAATTGGTTTTGAACACCCTTTGGTCAATTATCTTTTTTGGTTCGACTTCGCTCACCATAAACGGTCTTAACAACATCGGTATTGCGCTTGTTGAGATCGTGTTCCTCTGGCTTGCCATCCTCGCCATGATCATCGCTTTTGCGAAAGTTTCTCGTCCTGCCGCGTGGCTTTTGGTGCCGTATATTCTTTGGGTCAGCTTTGCCTCGTATTTAAACTACATGATTTGGATATTAAATTAATTATTGCTAAAATATAACTGTGAAGGGCTATGCCACCGACCATGATTGCCATTTTTTACGCTTTTCTCACTTCGTTTGCAACGCTTATCGGCGGCCTGCTTCCGAATCTCGCCTTTTTCAAGAAATTAGATGGCCGCTACCTTATCGGTTTTGCCGCCGGAGCAATGCTCTCCATTTCTTTTTTTGATATTTTACCGGAATTGGACAGCGGAGCCATGACCTGGGTGGCCGTGGGTTTTTTCACTATTTTTTTGATAGAAAAATTCGTTATTCTTCATACGCTGGACGAATACGAATGCGAACATCGCTCTCTTGGCTGGCCGGCAATGATCGGCGTGGCGGCTGAAAGTATTGTGGACGGGGTGGCTATCGCTATCGGCTATTCAGTGGCGCCGGCTCTGGGACTTTCGGTAGCGATCGCGGTTATCGCGCATGAGTTGCCAAGAGGATTTACCACTACCATGGTGATGAAGAATGCCGGGAAGGGTGCGGCGGCAGTAGCGGGAGCGCTCTTGATTGACGCCGGCTTCACGCCCGTGGGCGCCCTTATTGGAACGCTTTTGCCCGATACGTATTTTATGGCCACGCTCGCATTTACCGCCGGAGCATTCCTTTATGTCGGAGCGGTGGATTTGTTGCCGGAAATTCATAAGCGTTTTAATTGGAAAGTTATATCTTCCGTCATGCTCGGCGTGCTGGTTATTTATGGCGTAAGCAGATTTGTAAATTTTTTGTAGTTGTCCACAAAACTTTATTTTGACAAATAGGGTCTGGGGATATATACTGGCATGGTAAACTTACGAAAGTGAAATATCTCGCGACAGCGTTATTGGTAATAAGCTTAGTCGGAATAAGCGTTTTCGGTTTTTCTCTTTTTACCCACACCGCGATGGACGGTTCAAGTGGTAATTGTGTCGTTTCGGCCATAGATGGGACTAAATGCCCGACAAACATCATGGGGATGGCCTTGCACCATATCTTCGCCGCGCGCATACCCATGACGATAGTGACGCCGCCGATTTTCAGCTTGCTTTTATTGCTCGCTTCCCTGCTTTTTATGGGCTTAGCCTTTTTCTCCCCGCATTTTGTCAGACCCCCTCAATTAGTTTTTTACAAATATCGTTTTGGAGATTCTTTTTCTCCGCCTCAAAAACAACAGCTCACTCGCTGGCTGGCGCTTCACGAAAACAGCCCGACTATTCTTTAGGACGCTGATACATAACCACTTGCCAAAAGGGTTTTGTATCGTCTGTCCGCTTATCCCTGCCTCAAGAGATTTTTCGTATTCCTTAATTCACTAAACAAAACACATGAACAAAATAATTATCGGAATCATTACCACAATTCTTGTCCTGGGAGGGCTCATCTGGATCGCCCGCCCTGATTCCCAAAGCAATAACATAGCATCTATTAAAAGTAACGGAACACTCGCGGTAGAAGAAGCCAATAACTACGACTTCGGTGCTATCTCAATGTCGAAAGGCATTGTCACCCATCAGTTCAAAATTAAAAATACCAGTGACGAAGCTGTCGTCGTTAATAAAATATATACATCCTGCATGTGCACAACAGCCAAGTTTATTGTCGGAGATAAACAGATCGGGCCTGTTGGCATGCCCGGTCACGGAGCGATACCTTCAATAAATCAAACAATCAGCCCGAACGAAGAAGCCATTGTTGAAGTGGTCTTTGATCCGGCGGCTCACGGACCGGCCGGAGTGGGTCGAATCCAAAGAACAGTAACTCTGGAAAATAACGCGGGACAGCCGATAGAACTTCAATTCACAGCCGTTGTGACTCCATAATTGTATGAGTAAAAAACTTACAATTCTTATCGGGATCGCAGTTGTTCTGTTTGGAGGGGTATTATTGCTCAAAACAGGCAATATCGGCACAACAGCACTCTGGAACTTGAGTGACGGTGGCAAATGGATGCTTCCTCTTGTTAGTGTGGCCGCGCTTATTGACAGCATCAACCCGTGCGCGTTCGGCATTCTTCTCTTAACCATCGCATTTCTGCTTTCTCTTCAAAAAACGAGAGCGAGCATATTAAAAATCGGAAGCGTGTATATTCTCGGACTGGTAATGGTCTACCTTCTCATTGGGCTGGGAATTTTACAAGCGCTTCACCTGTTCAATACGCCGCACTTCATGGCAAAAGTTGGGGCGCTACTTTTGATCGTGCTTGGTGGCATAAATCTAATCAACGAATTCTTTCCATCATTCTCGATTAAACTTCGTATTCCGCGAGCGGCGCACACCAAAATGGCATCGCTTATGAACAAGGCCTCGCTTCCGGCGGTATTCCTATTGGGCGCGCTGGTAGGTCTCTGCGAGTTTCCTTGCACCGGAGGACCGTATCTTATGGTGCTTGGACTTCTGCATGACCAAGGAACATACTTGACCGGTGTCGGCTACCTTCTGCTCTATAATCTAATCTTCATCCTGCCGCTCATCGTAATTCTTCTAATCGCAAGCGACAACGCGCTTCTTGTAAAAGTGCAAGCCTGGAAAAAATCGGAAACAAATAACATGAGACGTTGGGGTGGTGCCGCCATGATCGTCCTTGGCTTTCTCATATTCTTTATCTAACCAATCATAACTATGACTACCAAACGACAACTAAAACTTGGGGATGCGGTGGCTAAGATTGCTAAGGCGCTCCATATACCTCATTGCGAAAAATGCGAACAGCGGCGTCGTATCCTCAATGAGATCAGGACCCTAGGAGTACGAGAGACCATCAAAAAACTGAAAGCTGTTGAACTTTCTGAATCTAAAAACACAAGTGAGTCTTGGTCAATCGAAGAAATAATCCAGAAGATGGAAGATTGTTGTGATGAAAAATAACTATACACTCCCCGCTGCCATTATCGTGGCAGGAATCTTAATTGCGGGAGCCATGATCTATAACACCGAAGATCGTCCGCTTGAAGCGCAAGCATTAAAAAATTCAAGCGGTCAGAAAGCACGGGCGGTATTGGTTGACGGAGGACGCCTATTACCCCTGGAGGCAGAAGAGAAAATGCTCGCCACCTTGACTGCCAATGGCACTATTGATCCCGCTAAATTATCGCGAGTGACCGAACTTAATCTGCTTTGGGCATATGGCTTGGCAAATAAAAATCAGATTCTTAAGAGCGGACCGATTGCTGATATCCGATATGGCGGACCGACGAATATGGCATCAGTCGGCGGCTGGACCGTAATGACCGAGTCAATAATGGATCATTACAACAAACACACTTTGGCCTCTCTGACACCAGAACAACAGTTACTTGTGGAGAAAATTGCAAAAGGTATTTATAGACCATGTTGCAACAACTCGACGCATTTTCCGGACTGCAATCACGGCATGGCCATGCTCGGACTTCTTGAATATATGGCATCGCAAGGAGCGACAGAAGAACAGATGTGGAATACGGCCATGACAGCTGATAGAAGCTGGTTCCCCGATCAATATCAGACAGTCACTCAATATCTGAAAATAAAAGGCGTTGATGCGAAAAGTGTAACTCCGCAGACGCTTCTTGGCGCGGAGTATTCAAGCGGTTCCGGTTTTGCAAGGATTGCCGCTCAGGTTCCTAAAATAGAACAGCGGCAGGGCGAATGCGGGATATAGGATCGTATGCATTGCTAAATAAATAATTATTAAACATAAAAAACTAAGTAAAAAATCATGAATCATAATCATCACTCCGGACACGACATGCAGAAAATGGAAGCGGATATGCGTCGCCGGTTTTGGATTTCATTCTTGCTTTCAATCCCAATTTTTCTCTACTCTCCTGTTGGTATTAATTTTTTCGGACTTAATCTTCCTGCACCGATCCCGGTAAACTGGCTTCTTCTTATTCTCACTACCCCGATTGTCTTTTGGACCGGTTCGATTTTTATTACCGGCACCTATTATTCGCTCAAAGCACGGAAACTTAATATGGCGGTTTTGGTTGCAACCGGAGTTTTGGCGGCGTATCTTTTCAGCGTACTTCTAACATTTATCCGTCCAGAGTCAGAAACCTTCTACGAAGCGGCGGCTCTTCTGGTTACTTTCGTATTATTCGGCCACTGGATGGAGATGAAAGCGCGCCGAGGTACGTCCGATTCCTTGCGCGCACTTTTTGATCTTGTGCCTCCCAAAGCCAATGTCATTCGCTCTGGCAAAGAGATCAGTATTCCCAGTGCGGAAATAGTTCAGGGCGACATCGTTGTGCTCCGGCCCGGCGACAAAGTGCCGGTGGATGGTGAAGTAACCATCGGCGAAACTTCCATTGACGAATCACTCGTCACAGGAGAATCTATCCCGGTTACCAAAACTGTTAGTGCAAAAGTGGTGGGAGGATCGGTAAATCTTACCGGCCTCGCACAATTTAAAGCTACGAAAGTGGGATCGGAGACGGTATTGGCACAGATCATAAAAATGGTTGAGACCGCCCAGAACTCCAAAGCTCCTGGCCAGCGCATAGCAGACAGGGCCGCCGGGTGGCTTGTTATGGTTGCCCTTGGCTCCGGTCTTGCCGCTTTCTTTAGCTGGTATTTCGGTGCTGACGCTGGTCTCTTAACCGCCCTTACCTTTGCGGTCTCAACCGTCGTCATTGCCTGTCCGGATGCCTTAGGGCTGGCCACACCTACGGCAGTTGCTGTTGGGACCGGCATTGGCGCAAAACATAATATTCTTATTAAGGACGCGGCAACACTTGAAAACACCTCCAGACTCAATGCAATCGTGCTCGATAAGACAGGAACCCTCACGGAAGGAAAACCAAAAGTTACCGAAGTCGTTGTCCGACCCGGATACGACCACCGCGAAGTTTTATCGCTTGCGGCATCGGCTGAGCAAGGATCAAACCATCCAATTAGCGCGGCCATTCTTGAAGAAGCTCAAAAGAATGGGCTTAAAGCAAATGAGAAAGTGGAAAAATTTGAGAGCGTAGGCGGTCATGGCGTCCGCGCAGTAGTCAATGGCAAGTCGGTTGTTGTTGGTACTGAACGGCTCATGCAACAGAACAGAGTCGATCTTTTGCCGATTAAAAAAGATATTGACCGTCTGCTCAATACCGGCAATACTATCGGCATTATTGCGGTTGACGGGCAAGTGGCAGGAGCGATCGGTGTCGCAGACACAATTCGCCCCTCGGCCAAAAAATCTATGTTTGCCCTGAAGTCGCTCGGACTCGAAGTAGCAATGATCACGGGTGATCACGATCAAGTTGCAAAGGCAGTCTCAAACGAGCTTGGTATTGATCGCTACTTCGCACAGGTCTTGCCCGAAGATAAGGCTAAGTACGTCAAAAAGCTCCAAGACGAAGGCAAGTTCGTGGCTATGGTCGGCGACGGCATCAATGATGCTCCAGCGTTGGCGCAATCTGATATCGGTATTGCTATCGGCGCAGGAACAGATGTTGCTATTGAGACTGGCAATATTGTGCTTATGAAATCAGATCCGTATGACATTGTCGCCGCGCTTCGTTTGTCGAAAGCGACGGTGGTCAAAATGAAACAAAATTTATTCTGGGCGGCTATTTATAACTTGCTGGCTATCCCGGTGGCGGCCGGAGTATTTTATAATTCGTTTGGTCTATCGCTACGTCCTGAAATTTCCGCTCTCCTTATGTCCGCCTCGTCCATTATTGTCGCCATCAATGCCGTGTCGCTTAAAAGAGTTGAGCCGAAGTTAAAAAGATAAAAATATGGTAAAATGGCGGTATGGAATATGAGATATGAAATCTTTTTTAAAGTTTTTTGATATCTTGGAAGATAAAATTCGTTTCTCTTTGAGCAAGCGACCGATTCTTTATGGTCTCATAAGTGGTATCGGCGTTGTTTTCTTTTTCCGTGGAGTGTGGCTCATCGCAGACGAATTTCCATTCATGACGGGCGCTATTACTCTTATAGCAAGTGTTATTATTTTGCTTCTTTCTGGCGCTTTTGTAGAACATTTTATAAGCGACAAAATCATTGCCAGTGGTATCAAGAAGGAAAAGAAGCTAATTGAAAAGGAGACGGCAGAGATTTACGCCGAAACAAGCATTCTTCGCGATGTCCAGAAAGATATCCAGGAACTCGATAAAAAAATTTCTGCCTTAAACGATACTCTTAAGGACAGGTGACGACAATGATTAAGTGCATGACGGCCGCACCAACAGAGTTTAAAGATCGCAAGGATGCCGGCAGGCAATTAGCCAAGCGGTTAAAAAGTTACGCCAAAAAAGACGTGGTGGTCTATGCTTTACCTCGCGGCGGTGTAGTAGTGGGGGCGGAAGTAGCGCGTGCGCTTCATGCGCCGCTTGATATCCTCACTGCGAGAAAAATAGGTCACCCAGACTTCCCAGAATTTGCCATTGCTGCTGTCGGTCAAAGTGGATATGTAGTGAAAGATAAGGAGACAGCGGCATCAATCGGGGAAAACAAATTTGAGGAGTTGGTGGAAGACGCGCAGATTGAGGCGCGCAGAAGACATGACTTATATCTCAAGGGGATTCATATCCCTGAAGTGGCGGGGAAAATAGCTATAGTTGTAGACGATGGTTTGGCCACGGGACTAACCGCACGCGCAGCATTAAGCGATCTGAAACTGCTTAAACCGAAAAAGATTATTCTTGCTGTTCCGGTAGCCCCGGACACGGCTGTTAATACAATGACAAACGAAGTAAATGATTTTATCTGTCTTTATTCAGATCCTAATTTCGTCTCTATCAGCCCATACTACGAGGAATTCTCACAAATTTCCGACGAAGCAGTCATAGAACTTTTACAATCAATTAATAAAAAAGAGAAACCACAGAATCTGTTACCAGTTAAAAATAATTTGTCCTGAATACGCCACCAACGTAACCACAGTAATACTGCCAGCCATGAGTACAGGAGCCAACTGCTTAAACGACATGCCCACGAGAGCCAGGGCAATCATTAAGATATCATTCGGAAGAGGGGTAAACCCAATATAAATATAAACACCGATTAAGACGATGCTTAATGGCACATTTTTTATTGCGGAGACTAACCGTAAAGAAACGGGCTTGGTATTTGTATAAAAAATTTTAATACCATATCGCACGGCAAAGAAGAAAATTGTATCACTGATAAAAATTCCCAAACCTCCTAAGAGACCGAGAAGAAACGGATTGGCGCCCCCGCTTGAAAAAGTAATCACAGAAGTAAAAAAAGACACACCGGTGACAGTTGAGAGCCCGCCAAACACCGCTAACAAAAAAGAAACAAGATACGTGTTCTCAACGCCGATATAATCCACTATCTCCTTTGGAGTAACATAGATAGAAATTAAAATAAACACCAAAAGAAAGGCGAGAAGCAATAAGATCATCCAGTGTCTTTTAAAAAAGTTTAACATATACAGACATTTTGACAGAAAAAGACACTGATTAGTAGTTCTGCCAGATTGATTATATAATGGTAAGCAGAAGTGATCTTAGTTTCAGAGATAAAAAGGAAAGGAGGGTTTGACCATGTATCTATTGTTTACATTAGGTGTCGCAATGGTCGTGGCGCAAGTGGCCATGTTTGGCACCAGCATTTACTTACATAGAACAATGGCGCATTATGCACTGACATTACATCCAACAGCGGCTTGGATGTTCCGTTGTCTCTTGTGGATTACCACGGGACAAAAAACACGGGAATGGGTAGCGGTGCACCGCAAACACCACACCTTTGCGGATAGAGAAGGAGACCCTCACAGTCCGCTACTTGAGGGTTTCTGGTCCATACAACTTGGCAACGTTATTCACTACGCACGAGCACTAAAGGATAAGAATATCCTGATAAAGTACGCTCCGGATATCCGGAGCGATATTTGGGACAGGTTATTCTTTGATTATAGTCTGCTCGGTGTTTCACTGGGTATCATGCTACTTTGTACGTTCTTGGGTCTAGGATGGGGATTACTGGCCGCCGGGGTTCATGCGTTCATGTACGTCTTTGTGTTGTCGTCATCCATCAATGGACTATGCCATTACAAAGGATACAAGAACTTTTTCAACACGGCGACCAATCTTAGATTCGTGGCACTGATTACTGCGGGTGAAGGGTTGCACAACAATCATCACGGATTCGCGCACAGTCCAAAGTTCAGTGTACGACAGAGTGAGTTTGACCCGGCGTGGCCGATAATTAAGCTTTTGAAGATGCTGGGTTTAGCCAGAAACATTAAGAAGACCAGCTCTGAACAGGGGCTGAAGTTTAGGAGGATCAGACGCTCCATGCTTCCGCGGTCATAAGCGCATATCTGCGCTTATGACCGCTTTGCGTTTTATTCACTGAAAATAATACACATTTCATCAACAAGATATCCACCGAATTATTCAAAAAATGGGTTTGACTTTTACAAATATCAGGAGAATGATTATACCAGGTCAGCTTCATTGAAGAGATTCCTTAAACACACAATTAAAGGGATCTCAAACAAATTGAGTGTTATGAGCCTCAATCAGAGATAACCCAAAATAATAAAAAGTGGAATCCTCTTCTGACACGGAGCGGACCGCGAGGCGAAAATCTCCTACTCGGGGATTTTCGTTTTGATGTTAAAATGGAAGCAATGAAGAAAGTTATCGTTATTATGGTTGTGATAGTCATCGCCGCTTTTCTATATGTCGCGCGCAACAATCCTTCCGCTCCCGTAATCGAAACTTCGGCGCCGAATGAGACCGGCGCCTTTCGTCCAGATCCATCAAATGCCACATTCACATTAGACAATGAATCTATCACTCTTTCAAAAGGGAAAAATTCGAGATCGGTTGTTCCGGGAAGCGCGCTTATAGAAGAGACAAACTTGATGGACAAATTCGCCTATGGCGATATCAACGCGGACAACAAAGAAGACACGGTCTTATTTCTAGCTCGTTACGGCGGCGGTTCTGGAATATTTGTATATCTAGCCGGCTATGTTTCCGGACCGGTAACTTATAGAGGATCGGTGGCTATGTTTATAGGAGACAGAATCATTCCTCAATCAATTGATGTTAGCCGGGGAATCGTAACGATAAAATATTTGGATCGCCAAGCCGGCGAAGCCTTGGCGGCTGAACCAACCGTCCTAGCGTCCAAACAATTTATCTTCAAGAACGGAGAGTTTGTGGAAAGATAAAAATTGTGCTCTAATGGCTATTTATGGAAATTCGTAATATAGCTATTATCGCGCACGTTGACCACGGCAAGACTACTCTGACCGACGCCTTGATGCGCCAGACCGGAACGGCGGCCGTAGGAGTCTCAATGGATTCAAACGTCCTTGAATTGGAGCGTGGCATCACTATTTATGCCAAAAATACATCCATTTTTTATAAGGGAACCAAAATCAATATTGTAGATACACCCGGACATTCAGATTTCGGTTCTGAAGTGGAAAGGGTTTTGCGTTCTATAGACACGGTGCTTCTCGTCGTCGATGCTCAAGAAGGACCGATGCCGCAAACTCGTTTCGTTTTAAAGAAATCCCTGGAGCTCGGTTTGAAACCTATTGTAGTCATAAACAAAATTGACAAACCAGCCGCTCGACCAGAGGAAGTACATGAATCCGTACTGGAACTTTTTTTAGAACTAGGCGCTAACAACGAACAAATAGATTTCCCTACCGTCTACGCCATTGGACGAGAAGGCATTGCTAAGAAAAATCTCACGGATAAATCCAAGGATTTAACTCCTTTGCTTGATGTTATTCTTGAACATGTCTCACCGGCGAATAGTCTCACGGAAAAAGGTCAGACCTTAGGTACAAATTCTAAAGGTCTGACCTTGAGGAGCGAGAGCTTGAGGGCCCAGCCTTTTAATCTGGCTTATGACAATTTTCTCGGACGGCTGGCCATCGCGCGAATTTATGAGGGCGCGCTGAAAGACGGACAAAAAGTTTTTGTCAAGAAACCAAACGGAGAAACTTACACCGGAAAAATAAACAAACTCTATACTTTTGAAGGACTCAAAAGGAAAGAGGTGGACGAGGTCGTCGCTGGGGATATTTGCATGCTTGCGGGACTATCACAAATTTATATCGGTGACACAATAACAGCAAGCGAAGATGCTTCGGCTCTGCCGGCGATATCAGTTGATGAGCCGACTATTTCTCTTAATCTCGTCGTCAATGACTCCCCTTTTGCCGGGCGCGCCGGTAAATTTGTCACCAATCGGCAAATTCGCGAGCGATTAGAGCGGGAATTGGAAGTAAATGTCGGACTTAAAATAGATTTCTCATCCGGTGAATTCATAACTGTTTATGGCCGAGGAGAATTACATCTCGCTATTCTCTTGGAAAATATGCGGCGCGAAGGATTTGAACTTCAAGTGTCTCAACCGCACGTCATTATCCGTAAGGGTAATGATGGTGAGCTTGTCGAACCATTCGAGGAAGTAATAGTGGATGTGCCTGAACAAATGTCTGGCACTGTAATCTCAAAATTAACAGAACGCCGAGCCATTCTTCTTGATATGAGAACCGATCCCTCGACTCCGCTCGGGATAAATAATCAAACTCGCCTTACTTTGGAAGTGCCGACCCGCGGACTCTTGGGCTATCGCAATCAATTTGTCATAGACACCAAGGGCTTAGGTATTCTCTCTTCTCGATTCACCGCGTTCAAACCCTACACCGGTGAAATGAAACATGAAAAGAGTGGTTCGATGATCTCTATGGAGAATGGCAAGGCTCTGGCCTTCTCGCTCAACAATCTACAAGACAGGGGTGTCTTATACATAGAGCCGGCAGATGAGGTGTATGAGGGGCAAGTGATTGGTAATACTTCAAGGGGTGAAGATCTCTACGTTAATCCGACCAAAGGCAAACAACTGACCAATATGCGAGCCTCCGGTTCGGACGAAAGCATTTTCCTGACACCGGCTTATAAACTTGATATTGAGCGAGCCATGGAAATTATGAAAGATGATGAATATATAGAAATTACCCCCACGGCTGTTCGTCTGCGAAAAATCCATCTAACCCAGACTGAACGTTCAAAAGCCCAGAGAAAGAACAGCTAACCTCTAGATTCTCTCATACGTCAATAACTCACGGTCGTGAACTTATAACGTATAGAAAAAAATAAGTAGAGTTATTCATCAGGTTGCAATTATTTAAAAATAGTGTACAACATAGCCAGGATCGTGGAATAAAAAAGGAGGAGCCAATGGAAAAATCAGAGATCCAGACAAGTGTTACAGCCGTAGTTGCCGAGGTTCTTGGTGAGTCTCAAGGGGATATCGGCTTGGATTGTGATCTGGGCGATGATCTGGGTGTAGATTCTCTCGACCTTGTCGAGATAATCATGGGACTGGAAGAAAGGTACTCTATTGTTCTCCACAATCTCGACTGGGCTTCCACGGGTAAAGTTACGGCAAGAAAAATATCGGAGGATATCTGCCGATTCATAAGGGTGCCGGTAGTGTAAGTGGCAATCTGAAGAATGCGTGTTGGTGAGGTTGATTGAGGTTCGGAGGACGCACGTTCTCCGAACCTTTTTTATTTGTCTTATAAGTATTACAAGCTAAAAGCTAGAAGCAAACATCTAGAAACTGTATAATAGCGACATGGCAAAACTTGGAACCGATCCGTACAAAGGAGTTAGAGATTTCTACCCTGAAGATATGGTCATCCAGAATTATATTTTCAACGTCTGGCGTAAAACTGCCGAAAAATTTGGATATGTTGAATACGGCGCTTCGTTACTGGAACCAACTGAAATTTATACCGAAAAATCGGGCGCGGAGATAATTAACGAACAAACTTTTACCTTCATGGATCGGGGCGATCGATCTGTCACCCTACGTCCGGAGATAACTCCATCGCTCGCTCGCATGGTCGCCGCGCGCCGTAGAAATTTAAAATTCCCCTTACGCTGGTACTCAATTCCAAATTTATTCCGCTACGAACGACCGCAACGCGGAAGAAAACGCGAACATTGGCAATTAAACTGCGACCTTTTGGGTATCGCCGGTATTGAAGCGGAAAAAGAAATTATTTCTCTGATCTACACAATCATGAAGGAATTTGGAGCAAAAGATGAAGATTTTGAAATAAGAATTAATAATTCAGACATCAATAACTTTAAAGAAATTGGGTCAAACTTGGTTTTTGACCCAGAATTGGCCAGAGGACAAACCTATTACACCGGAATAGTTTTTGAAATCTTTGATACAAATAAAGCAAACGGGCGGGCGCTGGCCGGTGGTGGAAGATATGATAATCTTCTGGAAATGTTTGAGGCCGAACCAATCCCCGCGGTTGGCTTCGGTATGGGAGATATTACTATTCGTGACTTTCTGGAAACACATGGACTGCCATTATGCGCAAAGTAGTCTTGGATATAGAAACAAAAAATTTTTTTCAAGATGTCGGCAAGAACGATCCGGCCCTTTTGGACATTGCTTTAGTGGCCATACACGATTCTCTAACTGACTCATATTCCTCGTTCATAGAAGAAGAGTTGCCAAAACTTTGGCCAATATTGGAGCGAGCTGATATGCTCATCGGTTTTAATTCCGATCATTTTGACATTCCGCTTCTTAATAAATATTACCCGGGCGATTTAACAAAGATAAGAAGCCTGGATATTTTAAGGGAGATAAAAAATTCTTACGGGCGCCGAATGCGTCTCGACCAATTGGCGGACGGCACCTTGGGCAAAAATAAAACCGGCCGCGGCGACGATGCTATTAACTGGTGGAAGGCGGGCGATATAGAACAAGTGCGCGCTTATTGTTTGAATGACGTCAAACTCACCAAAGAACTCTATGACTACGCTCTCGCCAATAATTTACTAATATTTAAAGAAGGTAATGCGCTCAACAAAATTAAGTTAAATACTTCAGAATGGGAAAAATCAAACAACCACAAACTTACCTTCTCTTTACCATTTTAAATGTTTGAATGTTATACTGTAATCCTAATATAAAATTATGGAACAAAATCAACAAAATACGTATGTTATTCCTTTAGCCATCGTGGTAGCCGGTGGTCTTATCGCGGCAGCCGTTTACTTTGGCGCTGGTACTGAAAGACCGAAAGCAATTACCAGTACCAACGATCAAACTGCTGAAATTAATCTTGTGCCGGTAACAGAAAAAGATCACATTATAGGCAGTAGAAATGCCAAATTGGTAATAGTTGAATACTCGGATACCGAATGTCCTTTTTGCAAAACTTTTCATAAGACAATGAAGGATGTCGTGCAAACATACAACGGGGAAGTGGCCTGGGTTTATAGGCACTTCCCTATCGCTCAATTGCATTCCAGGGCCATAAAAGAAGCGGAAGCAACGGAATGTGCCACCGAGCTTGGTGGCAATCAAGCATTCTGGAAATATATAGACAAAGTTTTTGAAACCACTAATTCCAACAACTCTCTCGATCCTAATGAATTACCACGAATAGCAACGGCTATAGGGCTCGACAGTGCCGCCTTCAACACTTGTCTCTCAAGCGGCAAATATACCGAGTCTATAACTAAAAGCGTAGAAGAAGCAGTTAAGGCCGGAGCGCTTGGCACGCCTTATTCTGTTATCGTGTCGCAAGATGGACAAAAAGTATTGATAAATGGAGCTGAACCGGTTGCGATGGTGAAGGCCAAGATTGATGCGTTACTCAAGTAGCAACATCAAATCCGTTCTTCAAGATATTTGAGGATGGCGTACATGGCATAAGTGTCTAGGCCACAGTAGATTTTCAAGTCGTTCATTATTTTTTCTTTTTTTTCCGAATCTTGGCCCTTCAAGACAGTCTGCATCCAAATACGTTGCGCTTGGCCGCCATCAGAAATATTAAGTTTTTTATAGCTGAATTCGGGTAAGAGGGCCGGCAGGACCAGTTTGATTGAAGCTTTTCCAAAAAAATCTTTATCCACAAACCAACCTTTGGAAAAAGGAACCATCAGATCAACCATCCTGTCGTTAACGCCGGATAAAAACTTTTCATATTTTGGATGCATTTTCCCCATTTCAATATTTCTGTTTTTTTCAAAAGTCATAAACCATGAAATAACCGATCCCTTACCGGAAAAATCGCTTTCGAGGTGTTTAAGAAGCGATAGTGTCGGGTCGCTGTTTTTTGTATGCAAAAATTCTTTGTGCGTCAACTTGCCTCCCGGTTTATCCAGAATATGAAGAGAATATTGAAAAGGCACTTGCTGATACGGCCGATAGCCGTCAAAGACCGGTATGACGCCAGCCATCGTTTCATAATCTAAAAAATGCAACGGGTATCTTAAAGCATTAATAAAATTGGCAATTTCTTCTTTATTAATATGCTGGGTTCCGGATTTCATGGCTTCCACTTGTCGCAATTGTTTTTCTGTCAGCGGACCATCGAGCGGAATTTCGTCTAAAAGTTCAATGCCGTTATCTTCAAGCCAGGCAAGCGTTTTCGGATCGGAACTGTAAAGTTTATAAATACTGTAACGAGGCAATTTTCCTTTAATCGCCTGAAAAATTTCAAGCCACTCTTCCAAAGTCTCGCCACCATGCGTAAGATGGCGCGGAGAGATATCGGGCATCTGTTTTTCCTGAAGAATCTTAAACGCTTTTTTGATATTTTCGCGTGTTTCTTTAAGACTCTCGCGCACCTCATCGGTCACATCCGATTTTTCACTAATGCCGGCGGGATCAATTTCTCCGCGCTTGATATATTTGTTGTTCACATGAAGAACATGCATATGGCGCACGATCAGCCCCGCATCCTCCAGCACAATGGTTTGAAAAGCCAAATCGGGAATATGCTCCGGTTTAACACTGGTAGAGGACTTGATTTCATATAAATCATAAACTTTATCATCCACTCTTTCCAAAACATCAAAAATGGATGTAATATTATTTGCTTCAACTCTGCCCTGTAAAATAACTTTCGTTCCTTTCTTGATTTCCTGCATTGTAAGATCAGGTAGAGCGTAATATCGAGTGCCACTGAAAACCTGCTTGCCGGCAGGCAGGTCGCTATCATTTTTATAGCCAAGCTTAACGGCTTTGGGAAAAAGTTTTTCTGCGTATTGTTCAAAGAGCGTTCCTTCGTCAAAAAGCGCTTGCAGTTCTTCGTCCGGCAAAGGTAATTTATCTTTATCGTACTTCTTGAGCCACAGCCATGCCGGATGTTTCAGAAACATCATAAACTCTGATTTTGATATAACCATTATCTCTATAATACTATAAAATTAAGATTTTTAGCCATATTTTACAGGCCTCCAAATCCTTGACATCACAATAGATAAGTGATAGGATGGAGGTGGATAAATCGACCGCTGTGACATTCGCCGTCACAAATGTCGCAGGACAGGTCGTACGAGGCCAAATCGGTTTTGTAGATGGAAAACATCTGCAAGCAATCAGCGAGTGCTAGATATCGCTGCCTGAATCCGATTTGAAAAAACGTGGTGAGCCTCCCCACATTCCTAGATATTGCACACTGGATAACTAAGCTGCAATCCGGTGCAATCTTCTGGGGCTTGCAAGGGATGTGGTATTGGTACTAATCTAGCTGCCAGTCCACGTCCCATTTCCACAAGGCTCGACAATGTTGTCGGCCTTTTTATTTTTTAATTGATATTCCATTTACATAATAAAAAAGCTGTAGCATATTTATTATGTATGTTAAACGCCGAGTGTTTAACAATTTTGAGTGTTTAATAATTTTTAGTATCCTCGGAGCCTGTTGATTTTTTCATGCTGGCGAATTTTTTCGTGCGCTTTGGCCTCTATTTGGCGAATGCGTTCGCGAGTGACGCCAAACACTCTACCGACTTCTTCCAGCGTGTGAGTATAACCGTCCAGGAGCCCGTGGCGCATTTCCAAAATTTTTCTCTCCTTGGGAGGCAAATCGTCCAAAATTTCGCGCACCTGGTCGGACACAATGCGTCTCGAAGAATCCTGGTCCGGAGAGAGAATCTTGTCATCCGCCAGAAAATCGCCCAATTTGCTCTTGTCATCCTCGCCGTCACTGCCTACGGGGCTTTCCAGAGAAACTGTGGATTGGTCAATCTTTTCGATCTGGTAAATTTTTTCCACATCCAAATTCATCTCCAGGGCAATCTCTTCTTGCAAAGGGTCCCTGCCAAGATCTTGAGTCAAGCGTCGGACGACTTGTTTATATTTAGCGATGGTTTCCACCATATGCACCGGCACGCGAATGGTGCGCGATTGATCAGCCAAAGCGCGAGTGATGGCTTGCCTGATCCACCAAGTGGCATAGGTGGAAAATTTGAAACCCTTGGTCCAATCAAATTTCTCCACCGCCTTGTGCAAACCTAAATTTCCTTCTTGAATTAAATCAAGCAAAGTAAGATCAGGGCTTCTATTAGCGTACTTTTTGGCAATTGAAACCACTAGACGAAGATTGGCTTTCATCAATAAACTTTTAGCATCTTCGTCTCCGTTCTCAATTCTTTTGGCAAGTTCCTTTTCCATCGAGCCGGCGATCAGCGGATATTGTCCGATTTCTCTCAAATACATTTGAATCGAATCGTAGGATGAATCGCCTCTTGAGTATGTATAATGTTTATCGGTTTCTTCTGGAGGCATTTCCAATAATCCCCCACCCTCCAAAATATCGACACCGAGGATGCGGAGTTTTTCATACAACTCATCAAGAAATATGATATTAGTTTCTATTGTCGGAAATTCTTTCAAGATTTCATCGTAAGTGACAAAACCGCGCTCTTTGCCACGCGCGATCAGGCGTTCCGTTCTAAGCGCCTCATCAATCTTCTTCTTAATCGGCGACTTGGTCTTGGCCTTCTGTTTCTTGGTTGCTTTATGAATCTTTTTTTTAGTCAGTTTTCTTCTGGACTGTTTTTTAACAGTCTTTTTGAATTTCTTGTTTTTTTGTTTGTTTTTTTTCATGGTTTGGCTTGGTCCGCCAAGAGATTTCCCATTCTATAATATTTTTTTCTTTTCTTCGAGCGTTCTCATTTGAGCATGCACTTCTTGAATCCTAAGGGTTAAATCGGCAATCAAACCGCTATCCTTGGACGCTTCCGCTTGAGCCAGTCCGGATAATAATCGGCTAAGGTGATCGCGCAACAGCAGTCCGGACAAATTGTCCGCCAGTTCAAGTTCTTCTTTCTTAAGAGAAAGATTCTCTGGAGAAGATTCCGGCAATTCCTGCCGCCAGAATTTAATTTCAGCTAAACGCTCTTCGATCTGTCCTTGTTGAGAAAGAGAGGATGTCCTCGCGATGTCTGCCGTCTTTGCATCCTTAAAATCCGACCCTTGAGAAATTTTCACTTTCTTCAAATCTTCCCAGAGTATCGTTTCTTTGATGCTCGTGCGTTTGGCCAGCATCGAGATAAAGTGCGATTGTTCTATGGCGCTTTCAATGAGCTTAATCATCGGCAGAATTTTCTTCTCAACCTGCTGGCCAAGTTTTCTTGAATCTTTTTCTTTTTCTGCAATCTTGTTGAAAAAGAATTCCACGGCCGGAAGCGACTCCCGAAGAATATCCCGCCATTTTTGAGGATCTTTTTTGATTACTTCCGCCGGGTCAAGACCGGTCGGCAGATTAGCTACCTTCACTTCAAGACCTAAAGATATGCCTAAAAAACTGGCTTTTTCTGCCGCTTTTTCTCCCGCAGGGTCCCCGTCAAAGGCGATAATAATCCTGGGAGACAGGCGCTTGAGACGCTCTAGATGCATACGAGTAAAGGTCGTGCCCGAAGAAGCCACGGTGTTTTTGATACCCGATTGATGAGATAGCGTTAAATCTATCTGCCCTTCCACGAGAACGGTGTAGTTCTTTCTGCGAATCTGGTCTTTGGCCTTATCTAAACCATGCAACACTTCGCCTTTGGTAAAAAGTATGGTATCCGGACTGTTTAAATATTTCGGTTCTGTCTCTTGGGCCAAGGCTCGACCAGAAAAAGCGATAATTGAGCCGTTAGAATCGGCAAGCGGAAACATAATTCTATCCCGAAAAACGTCATATGGTTCTTTACTCTTGATTTCATCGCCAGATTTTTTTATCAAGCCGGCTCTGGCAAGAAGCGTATCATCGTATCCTAGACCTTTCAGATACTCAATAAGAGCCCGCCATTCTGCCGGCGCGTAACCGATGCGCCAATCTTTGATTGTTTCGGCGCTTAGACCCCTTGAAGTTATGTAACTGCGCGCCGATTGATTGCCGGCTAATTCCTTTTCAAAGAACTCGGCGGCTTCCTCGAGAACATTCAAAAGTTTATCTTTTTCGGTTCTTGATTCGTCACGGCCATGATATTTGATTTCCACACCCGCTTTTTCAGCCAGCAGCTTGAGAGCTCCGCGGAAATCCAGACCTTCTATTTCTTCCACAAAAGTAAAAATGTCTCCTTTGGCGCCGCAACCGAAACAACAAAAACTTTGACGCACTGGCGACACAAAAAAAGACGGGGTTTTTTCATTATGAAAGGGACAACGCGCCTTGAAACTTATTCCCGCCTTTTCCAGTTTGAGATAACCGGAGACTATCTCCACTATATCTAAGCGCTCTTTGATTGTGTCAACATCGCCTCGCATAGTAATTGTTCTTTATGACCGCCCTTGAAACTGGTGCCGGCTGGGATAAGACGACCGATAATAACATTCTCCTTTAAACCGACCAAATTATCTTCAACTCCGCGAATAGCGGCCTGAATCAGCACTCGAGGCGTATGCTGAAACGAAGCGGCAGACAAGAAACTTGAACGAGAAAGAGAGACTTCCGTAATGCCCATAATGACAGCATCGGCCGTAGCTTCCTCCAATCCTTTCTCTTTCATTAAATTATTGATTTTGACAAGTTCAGAAACTTCAACAATATCCCCGCGAGTCAAACCAGTGTTTCCCGGATTTTTAATCTTGCGACGAGCAAACATCTGGCGCACGATTAATTCAATATGTTTGTGAGAAACCGCAGCGCCTTGCAGTTCATAGAGTTTAGACACTTCATGAATAATATAATTTTCTGTCTTTTCCCGACCGGCATAACGAAAAAGCTCATCTAAATCCACCGAACCATCGGTCATAATATCGCCTTTTTTAACGTCTTGGCCGACCTTAACCAAAAGGTATCTGGAGGCTTGAACGGTATATTCATTATCAAGCTTCTTTACCCCAACTTGTCCCGAACTTTGTCGAGGAGGCTTCGCCGAAGAATTTTTCTTGGTCTCTCCGATATCGGGAGTCACGACTATCAATCTGTCATGACCAAGCACCTTGATCTCGGTAACCGTGCCGTCAAGATGGCTGATAACCGCCGAGATCTTGGGTTTGCGTTTCTCGAATATTTCTTCGACACGCGGCAGACCGGCCGTGATATCACCGCCGGTTGAGGCGATGCCGCCGGAGTGGAAAGTGCGCATGGTCAGCTGTGTTCCCGGTTCGCCAATAGCTTGGGCGGCAACCGTACCAACCGCTTCGCCCAATTCAATCGGTTTGTTATTCCCCAGATCCACGCCATAGCACTTGATACAGACGCCGTGAGTAGATTTGCAGGCCAGAGGCGAACGGACATTCACAGATTCAACGGAGGATTTATCGACCACTTCCGCATCCGCCTTGGTAAACAGATGCCCGCGTTTAAACAGCACCGCGCCGGCGCCGTCAAGCAAATCAACGGCCAGAAACCGACCTTTAATATTTTTGGACAACAACATTTCAATGCCGGAAGCAGTTTTTTTGTGAATAGTGATTCCCTCCTTTGCGCCGCAATCTTCTTCGGTTATAATCTCGTCTTGTGCCACATCAAAAAGTCGTCTGGTCAGATAACCGGCCTTGGCGGTGTTAAGCGCTGTATCGGTCAAACCTTTGCGACTGCCGTGAGTGGTGATGAAATATTCTAGCGGAGTCAGCCCTTCTTTGTAACACGACAAAATAGGAAATTCCAGAGATTCACCGGAAACATTGGCAATAATACCTTTCATGCCGGCCATTTGAGTGAGATTGCCGAGAGAACCTCTGGCTTCCGAATAAGTCATATCATAGACAGAATCATTGATATTAAGAGTGTCGGGAATGAGTTTTTCAACTTCCGATTTTATTCCTTGCCAAATTTCCACCGATTTGACAATACGCTCGCGTTCAGACAGCAAACCTTCCCGATATTGGCCCACGACCTCATTAACCGCCGCGCGGCCCTTATCAATAATAGCTTTTTTACCCAACGGAATATTGACGTCATCAAGTCCCCAAGTCACCCCGGAAGTGGTGGCGTAACGGAAACCAAAATTTTTAATTTTATCCATAATCGGCGGGATATTTTCAATGCCGTAGCGATCTATCAAATCGTCAACGAGTTCGGACATTTTTTTTCTGCTCATTTCATGATTAAGAAACGGATAGTTTGACGGTAAAACACCGTTAAAGAGGAGCCGGCCGACGGAAGTCTCAAATCTTTTTCCTTCAAAATGTTTGTACCGCTCGGTATTAGTCGGCAAGACGAAAATTTTGGCGCGCAGGCCGACGACGCCAAAGTCATAGGCGGTGACGGCGCTGTTTGGATTTGAATAGTATCTCCCCTCGCCCTTTTCGCCCGGCACAGTACGCGTCATCCAAAAAGTGCCAAGCACAATGTCAAGCAATTTGGCGGATACCACCGGTTCGCCATTGCCCGGCTTCAAGATATTTTTATCCGCCGCCATCACCAAACGCGCCTCGGCTTGAGCTTCATCGGAGAGGGGCACATGAACGGCCATTTGATCGCCGTCAAAATCGGCATTGAAAGCGGTACAGACCAGTGGATGAAGCTGAATGGCGTTGCCTTCGATAAGCACCGGCTGAAAAGCTTGAATACCCAAACGATGCAGTGTCGGCGCGCGATTCAAGAGCACATATTTACCATGAATAATTTCCTCAAGAATTGCCCAAACTTCCGGAATGGCATCTTCAATAAGACGGCGGGCACCCGGAATATTATAGGCCAGTTCGCGTTTGAGCAGTTCAGAAACAATAAACGGTTTAAAAAGTTCCAGGGCCATATGTTTGGGCAGACCGCACTGATGGAGCCTCAATTCCGGACCAACGACGATTACCGATCGGCCGGAATAATCCACGCGTTTGCCCAAAAGATTCTGCCTGAAAAGGCCTCTTTTACCCTTCAGATTATCAGACAATGATTTAAGTGGCCGACGTTGAGATTGACTGCCGGAAATACTTGAGTGTCTGATGGTGTTGTCTATCAGGGCGTCAACCGCTTCCTGAAGAATCCTTTTTTCATTGCGTAAGATAACATCCGGAGCATTTATCTCTTTGAGTTTCTTGAGACGATTATTACGATTAATCACCCGACGATAAAGGTCATTGACATCGGAAGTGGCGTAACGTCCTCCGTCCAAAGGCACCATCGGTCTAATCGCCGGCGGGATAACGGGAACGCGCACCAGAAACATCCACTCCGGCCTATTGCCGGAATTAATCATCCATTGAATAGTGCTGATGCGTTTGTTTAATCTCGGAATTTCAGTCGAGGACGAATGCTCAAGCCCCGTTTCCAGTTCTTTCAAGAGTTTTTCAAGATCAAGGTTTTTCAAAATATTATAAATCGCTTCCGCGCCAATCCCGGCTTCAAAAATGGTCGGATACTTCACACTTGAACGATGATATTCGACTTCGTTCAGCACCCGGCCGGGCACAAGAGTCTCAATATCACGTTTGGTGGCCAGAGCCAATTCTTTGAGAGCCAGTTTGCTTTTGTCATCTTGGAGAGTCTTTACTTTCGCCTTAAATTCGGATTCCAAATCTTTAAGAACTCGGGTCCTTTCCGTCTCCGAGACGCTGGTCACAATATAGCCCGCAAAATAAACGACTTTTTCAAGGTCCGACACGGGAATACCCATAACCAGAGCGATCCGCGAAGGAACATTTTTAAGAAACCAAATATGAGCCACGGGCGTGGCAAGTTCTATATGACCCATCCGATCGCGTCGCACTATGGAACGAGTAATTTCAACGCCACACTTCTCGCAAATAATGCCCTTGTACCGGATGCCGCGATATTTGCCGCAATAACATTCAAAATCTTTGTCAGGCCCAAAAATTTTTTCATCAAAAAGACCGTTGCGTTCGCTCCTCTGCGTACGATAGTTGATAGTCTCCGGCTTGGTCACCTCGCCGTAAGACCATTCCTTAATACGATCAGGGGAAGCCAGTTTAATACTTATAGCATCAAACTCTTTAGCGACAGCGGCTCTGGTTTTGTAGTTTTGCATCATTTTCTGGGATTATTTGGTTTCTCTATTAATTCCACATCAAGAGCAAGACCGCGCAAGTTATTCATCAGCACATTAAAAGAGGCCGGCAAGTGCGGCTCTGGAATTTTCTCTCCCTTGACAATGGCGTCAAAAGCGGCGGAACGGCCGATAATATCGTCCGACTTTATCGTCAACATTTCGCGCAAAGTGTAACTTGCCCCGTGTCCAAGAAGCGCCCAAACTTCCATTTCTCCAAAACGCTGACCGCCGTTCTGGGCCTTGCCGCCGAGAGGCTGTTGAGTGATGAGAGAATATGGGCCGATAGAACGCATATGTATTTTGTCTTCAACCATATGATGAAGTTTGAGAACATACATATAACCGATGGCAATTTCTTGATTGAAGGGTTCGCCGGTGCGACCGTCAAAAAGTTTAACCTTGCCGGATTCTTTAAATTCCGCTTTGACAAGTTCTGATTTGATTTCATCCTCGGTCGCACCGGCGAACGGAGGTACGATGGCTTGATAATTGAGAGTGTGCGCCGCCAGACCTAAATGCATTTCCAAAATCTGGCCGAGATTCATGCGAGAAGGCACGCCAAGAGGAGTGAGAATGACATCAATGGGGGTGCCATTGGCCATATAGGGCATATCTTCAACCGGCAGAATTCTAGAGATAACGCCTTTGTTGCCATGTCGACCGGCCAATTTATCACCCACTGACACATTTCTCAATTGAGCCACTTGGATGTGGATTCTCTTTAAAATTCCGGAATCCAGTTTGTCGCCCTTTTCTCTCGAGAAAATCTGCACCGAGATAACACGACCGCGCTTGCCTCCTTCCATGCGTTTGGAAGTATCTTTAACATCACGAGCTTTCTCGCCAAACAGTGATCGGAGCAAACGCTCTTCCGGCGTCAGCTGTGATTCGCCCTTAGGAGTGATCTTACCAACTAAAATATCGCCCGAACGCACTTCCGCACCGACTCTGATAATGCCATCCTCGGCCAAATTTTTGAGTTTGGATTCTCCAACATTCGGAATATCACAAGTAGTCATCTCCGGACCGAGTTTAGTATCGCGGACAGTCACCTCGAATTCCTCAATATGAATTGAGGTAAATTTACTTTTCTCCACCAAACGTTCAGAGATGATAATGGCATCTTCGTAATTGGCCCCGGACCAAGACATAAACGCCACCAAAACGTTCTGGCCAATGGACATCTGGCCGCCGGACGAAGAAGAGCAATCGGCTAGAACCGCGCCCTTTTTCACTTTTTGCCCCAGCTCAACAGACGGTCTTTGGTGAAAAGTGGTAAAACCGTTAGTCATGGCAAAATTCACCAAAGGAAACTTGTGATAATCGCCCTTGTTATCTTTTACTTCAATCAATTTGCCGTCAACGTAAGACACCGCTCCATCCACATTTGAGAAAATAATCCGGCCAGTATCGCGGATGGCCACTTCTTCGATACCGGTGGCTACCAATGGCACTTCCGGCACGATGCACGGGGTGGCTTGCTTTTGCATGTTGGAACCCATGAGTGCTCGATTGGCATCATCGTGATTGAGAAACGGAATCATTGAAGTGGCTATAGAGAAGGCCTGATTGGTCGCCACGTCCATAAAGTTGACTTCATCTTTGGGTAATGTTTGCGGCGCGCCCTTCACGCGCACCTCTACCATTTCGGGCACAATCTTATTTTCTTCGACCGGAGTGGCGGCATGAGCGATAGTTGAATTTTCTTCTTCTAACGCGTTGAGGTATTTGACTTCACCGGTTAGTTGACCGTTTAAAACGACGGCATACGGAGTCTCAATCATGCCAAATTCATTAATACGGGCGTAAGCGGACAAGCGCAGAATCAGACCGATATTTGGACCTTCCGGAGTTTGAATAGGACAAAGACGACCATAATGCGAAGGATGAACATCGCGCACCTCATAACCGGCACGGGAACGGGTCAGACCGCCCGGACCGAGAGCGGAAACCGTGCGGAGATGCTCAAGTTCTTCCAAAGCATTGGTTTGTTGCATAAATTGCGAGAGTTGATTGGTGGTAAAAAACTCTTTCATTCTGGCTTGTAGCGGTTTGGGAGAAATAAATTGCACCGGCAAGGTAACACCGGTATCGATAGTAGACATCCTGTTCTGGATGTTTCTCTTGATTTGAGCCATGCCGACACGAATCTTCTGTTGGAAAAGCTCCCCAACCAAACGCACCCTTCGAGAACCCAAATGGTCAATGTCGTCCTCCATGGCATTAGGCGTAATATTGAGGTGAATGACGCGAGCAATAATGATGACTAAATCGGAAAGTGAAAGAGTGCGGCGTTCTATTTCTTTGGCAGTCTCTTTTATATTAAAGCGATTATTAAATCTGAAACGCCCCACGCGGGAAAGATCGTAACGCTCTTTGTCAAAGATGGAACGAACAAATTCACGGGCATTCTCCGCCGCCGCCAAATCGCCGTCCCGCAGACGTTTATGGATTTCTATAGAGGCTTCATCGAGAGTGGTAGTGTGATCTTTAGCGAGAGTCTTTTCGATATAATGCTTGGCGCCAGGCATGTCTTTGAAAAGAGCGAGAATCTTATTGTTTGAAACCACGCCGCCCGCTTCAGTGGGCAGAAAGACGCGCAAAAGAGTGGTGATGGGAAACTTTCTCTTACGATCAATGCGCACATATAGCGTGCCGTCCAGATCGGTTTCAATCTCAATCCAGGCCCCGCGACCGGGAATAATTTTAGCGCCGAAAGTTTTTTTACCCTTCAATTCTTGGGCGGTAAACGCCACTCCGGTTGAACGAGCCAGCTGCGGCACCACCACGCGCTCGATACCAGAAATAATAAAAGTGCCGTGAGAAGTCATGAGAGGAAAATCCGCCATGAAAATTTCTTGTTCCTTTTCCGTATTAAGAATTAGGTTTTTCAATCTGATTCGCACTTTAAGCGGCGCTTCATAAGATAATTTCCTATTTTTAGCCGTATACTCGTCAAATTTTGGTTCCGCCAATTCAAAACTGACGAAATCAAGCTGAAACTTTTTTGCCGAAAAATCTTTAATGGACGAAAATTCTTCAAAGACCTCCTTGAGGCCCTTTTCAATAAGCCATTTGAATGACTCCACTTGCGATACTACCAGATTTGGTATGACAGTTAAGGGCTTTTTAAATCGGCCGAAATATTTCTTTTCTCTTGAGGAGTTGGTTTGTATCATAAAGCAAAAAAAATCCAAAGCGCGCCCGTCTTGGCGTGTTTTCTAAAAAAATTATTAATTTATCTAAACCCTCACTTATCTACCGTAACTCAATCGTTCTCGCTATCCTATCAGAGCCCTATTTCTTGTCAAGACCCTGTATCCGTTCATAACATTTGAGACTTTTCTTTGGGGAGAGTTTTTATCACCCATCTATTACGACTCTTATGTGCTTGCACAAACTGTCCACTTTTACTATTACGCATAAGTGATATATTAGCGTCGGATAATTTTTTATCATTAGTAACAGTTATCACAATATGGGCACCTTTAGGGATGCGACGATACGCGTTTGGATTGTTAGATATATAACGATCTAATTCGTGGGAAAGTTTTATATTCTTTTGTATCAAATCTTTTGGCATATTTTAATTTCTCAAAAAATTATTTTTTATTTTAAAGAAGTTTTTCTTTACAAAACTTATGGATTCAGTAAGCACATTATTCACACTTTCTCCCCTACCGGTCAAATTCACTATATACTCTTTATCTTTCAGATGGAAGGTATGTTTATGCGCATACCCATGACATGTATCGATTCTCATTATAGACCGCCAGCGATTATTAATCAACGCCGAATACTGGACTATGAAATGTTCAATTCTACCTCTTCTTTTTCTAAAAGCTATCCGTAATTTATCTTTATCAGTCAACAAATACGAATAGTCCACAGATTTCATAGTTTTTAATGCTTTGTCGGATCTACCAGTCTATAGGTTATTCCCGGTTTCTTTGCTGGAGGTAACGGTTTACCCTTTACAGAAGTGACTTCCTCTCCAGTCTTACCCCCTCTTGGTCCGATAAGTTCATATTGTCCTGACCTTTTTGTAATTTCCCCTGGTTTGAATACAGTTTTCATATGGCTAAAAGTTATTTTCTAATGGGAAAACACCGTCAATCACCACATTTGGATTTGGAATAACTCCAATGACCTTTCCGGCGATCTTAAAATCTTCACGCAAAACGATCGGTTTATATTTAGGATCTGCAGATTCTGGACGTAGAATTGTAAACCCCTCTTTACGATCTAATTTTTTAACTGTAACCATGTCACCGACTATTACTGCTACACGTTCGCCAATTTGAGCATCTTGAGTTAATTGAATGAGAATATAATCACCGTCGGTTATATTTGCATCATTCATACTATTTCCGACTGCACGCACAGCAACAATATCGCCCCTACCTTCAACTAAAGAAAGATCTACTTCAATAGCTTCATCATAGTGTCTATCCGCAACTACATTTAAGTTATCACAGCCGACTGACGCTAAAACTGGAACAGTTACAGTTTTTACAGAAACACCAAAAGTATCAGTATTTCTTAATTCAATATTACGTTTCGCATTCTTTCTACGGATAATATACTCTTTGATTTCTAGGGCGTTAAGTAACCCATAAATGGTGTTAGGCCATTTCGCCCCCATTCTATTACATAGTTCACGGATAGTTGGAGATCGCTCATATTCCTCATTAAATTTTTTAATGGTGGTATATAATTTTGCCTGTTTTGGTGTAAGTGGTCGTTGCATGCCTACCAGTATAGCAAATCATACCATTATTAGTCAATACTGCACTGTACTACTTGTAAATTATTAAGGGACATGCTAAGATACGGCTAATTCGGCCTCCAGAGCCGAGGGTTATTAGTTAATTAAAAATCAAGATGTTTAAGAAAACATTTGGTGAAGAGACAATTCAGGCTGTGTGGGAAAAGGGACAAGAGGTTTCAAGTTGGGATTCCACAAAATTTCGCAAAGACAAGTGTGGAGCACCCATAACCCATTCCCAATATGGCAACATTGATAGTGATGAAGGGTGGGAGATTGATCATATCAATCCGGATGGTTCAGACCATATCAGCAACCTTCGTCCACTTCAGTGGGCAAACAATCGCGCAAAATCTGATAATCGTGATGGTGGCTGGACTTGTGCAATAAGAGGTTAAATTGAGTAAAAGTACTGGCCTATAGATGGCTCGCGGAGAAGGAGAAAAGATTGAGTTACTGCTACTTCCCAACGGCGCTAGAAAGGTACACCTCGCTTATAAAAATACTCTCTGGGGTATTTTTATTTTGCAAGTCTTTTATACAAATCAAACAAGAAAGAGATTCTTTCTTGGTCATTTTTGAATTTTTTGCCATAACAAGTTTCTACCGCTCTATCAAGTTTTTCATGAGCTTCTCTAAGGTCAGACGGCATAGTATTGGGGTCATATAGGTCAGCTAGCGAACTATTAGGATAGATGGTGCGAAAAAAGATTACATCTTCCGCGCACTTTTCTACTGCCTTTTTCTTCTCCCCCGACACATTTTGTGGCCAAGGAAAATTATTGTAAACAATATTATTTGAATAACGGTAATCACTCTTTAGACGACCACAAACATATTTCACCCATACCATATGCATTTCAGATTGCAGAACACCGAAGTGGTAAAAAGTGGCGTTTGGAACAGCGAGACATGTATCTCCAATAATTTTTTCCTTATCAAAAAAACTCATGGGAATATAATCTCTGTTCTCTGAACTTACTCTAGGAATCACAATATAATCACTTTCCGGTTGTTTTATAAATCCAAAAAGGGTCGGGTAATTAGCAAGATCTCTGGTTGCTTCTCTTGTACTTTTATTTCTATCCTTCTTTACGTTTTCCACACGCTCTAAAACTTTTGGTAATTTTTTTAAAGCTGTCGGATTGGCATCTTTAAGCCAAAGACAATACCGCTTCTCACCATTTAGATATTCTTTCGCGCTTATCAATTCCCTTATAAAGGGTTCTGCCGCAGGTTCGCTTTCAAGAAATATGTCTTTTTCTTCAAGTGTAAAAAGAAAATTCCCGCCATCATTCGGCTGATTTCCATAAGTTATTTCTGGAACAGATGAAATTGGTCTTGTTCGGCCTTCAATCAAAACATCTTCCCCTTCTACAAGATACGGATTTATGTGTTTTACTTCCCTCTCTTTGTCTTCGCCTTTTATATCCACATATTCATATAGATACTTTCTTTCCACATCAAATGCGCCGAAACCAATTATCACACAATAGACCGCTGCCACACCCGGAGCATCGTTAGACCATTTGAATGTTTGATGGGCAAAATGAATAACAATATTGAAATCTTTGAGATACTTCCAGAGTAAGCCCACTTGCTCGCCCTGTGAAATTGAATTGGTCGAAACAAAACCAACTTTTATTTTGGTGTCTTGAATATATTTTGCCGCTTTGGCATACCACGCGGTAACAAAGTCAAGATTGCCTGCACCCTTCATGTCGTCAAAAGCTTTTATGATTCCTTCTTTTTGTTCATCCGACATCAACCGAGCACCTAGAAATGGCGGGTTACCTAGAATATAAGAAAGTTCTGTTTTAGAGACAAGATCGTTCCAATCAAAAGATAGAGCATCGGCATTTTTGATGGTTGCAGAGCTTTTAATTGGTAGTTCTGGTATGTATTTACCAAGCATTTTGTCTAGCTCAAGATTCATCTGATGGTCTATTAAATGCATTGCCACTTCTGCAATACGCGCTGGAAATTCTTCAATCTCAATTCCATAAAATTGACCTATATTTAGGCGTCGTGGATCTTCTGGTAACTTCTCGTTGTTTTTGGATTTAATTTTTAAAATTTCCATTTCAAGCGTTCGCAACTCTCGATAAGCAATTACAAGAAAATTTCCGCACCCACAAGCAGGATCCATAAATTTAAGTTTTCCGAGTTTTGTATGAAATGCATCAAGCCGTTTTGGATTGTGTCGAACCACATCAAGCTCAATGTATAGATCATCAAGAAAAAGGGACCTTATAAGTTTGAGGATATTTTGCTCCGACGTGTAGTGGGCTCCAAGATGCCTACGAGCGTCTTCATTCATTACCCCCTGGAACAATGAGCCAAAAATGGCGGCTGAAATAGCGGACCAATCAAAATTACAGCATTTTATAAGTCTAAGTTTTGTGCTTACATCACAAGACAAAATACCAATATTTCTTGAGAAAATACCACCGTTGACATACGGCATTTTTGCCAAGTCTTCGTCCAAATTAAACTGCCGACCCTTTTCATCTGTATTCAGAATTTGAAATATTTCAGCAAGCTTTGGGCCAAGGTCACTCCCATCTGCACTAATTCTATTGTTGATGTAATTTTTAAAGACATCTTTTGGAAAAATTCCGGTATCATCGGCGAAAAGACAGAAAAGTACTCTGATTAGAAAAACCTCTAAGTCAGGGCCAGAATAGCCTGTCTTAGCTATTTCATTGTGAAATTCTGCCATTAGTTCGGCAGCTTGAATGTTTGCGGCTACTTCTACTTCATAATCAATCTGATTTTCATGACCAGAAATAAATCCGAACAAATCGATATGTTGAGAAAGTTCTCTCGTTGGAAAATCATACTGTTTGTCTTCATCTAAGTCATATACTCGAAACTTTTCAAAATCTGAAACAATTATATATCTTGGAAGTTCTTCTTCTTTGAGTCCGGGGAAATAATCTATTGCCTGTTTATAAGCCGTATCCAAACTCTTTCCTCTTGATTTATGTTCAACAAGCAAAACGCCCTTCCAAAGAAGGTCAGCATATCCTTGGGAATTATCTAATTTTTTAATTGGGTGTTCAAAGGAGGCAATACGCCGCCTAGTAACACCAAACACTTCAAAAAAATTATCCCAAAATGTTTTGGCCTCCGCATCTTCTCTTGTTTCTAAAGCCCATTCTAAAGAAAAAGCTAGGGCTCTATTTCTTATTTCATTCGGACTAATCATTAGTCAATATTCTCATACTATTGCGTATAACCAAATAGTGTTTATTTTCTCCCCCTCTTCCACTCCTCTATTTTGGCGCGGTGGCCGGAGAGTAGAACTTTGGGTACCTTGAGTCTCTTGCCATCTACTAATATCACTTCCGGACGAGTGTAATGCGGATATTCTAGAAAGTCTGGCACTTTAAATGATTCATCTTTTATAGAATCTTGTTTAGCTATAGCGCCCGGCAAAAGTCTGGTAATGGCCTCCATCACCACCATTGCCGGCACCTCGCCGCCAAAGAGCACATAGTTGCCTATTGATACTTCTTCATCTGCTACATATTTGATAACCCTTTCATCTATGCCTTCGTAGCGTCCGCAAATCATCACCAATTGTTCATACTTAGACCACTTTCGAGCCATTGTTTGTGTGAATTTCTTGCCCTTCGGGCCAAAAGCTATAACCCGTATTTTTTTATTCTTATTCTTTGACTTTATTTTCTTAATCGATTTATAAATTGGGTCAAACAAGAGTACCATCCCTACTCCTCCACCATACGGCCTATCGTCAACAGTCCCCCTTTTGTCACTCGCGAAATCACGCAAATTGTGCGCGTTTATAGAAATAATTTTCTTCTTCTGAGCACGAGCGATCAAAGCCTCACTTTTGAAGCTGTCGAAAAACTTTGGGAAAATTGTGACAATATCAAAGCGCATCCCGAAGATACCCTTTGGGGCTAATCCAAGTTCAAATCTTCCATCGCTTCGTCTAGAGTTTTTGAATTATTGGAAACGTTCGGCGACATCGGTCCTCGCCTCTCCTGCCATGATTGGCCGTTCATTCCCGCCGGCTCGTTAATTTTGAGATTTATACGAGCATTATTTTTCATACCAACCACGCGCAGAAGGATCCTGATGGCTTTAGCGGTATTGCCACTACGGCCGATCACTTTCCCCATATCATCAGGGTGAACATCCAGAGTCATCAGCACACCCATCTCATCAACGGTTCTCTTTATCTTGACCTCATTCGGGTAAGTCACCAAGGCCTTCACAACATATTCTAGAAATTGGACATCATCAATCATGTTCTTTGATTAAGGAATAATCAGACGGATTCTTGTTTAGCCGCCGGTTTCATTGTAACACCTTCTTTAATCACAGGCGCTCTTTTAGATGTTGCCGAGACATCAATCTTTTTCGCCATAATAACTCCGTGTTTTACTAAAAGATTGTGGACGGTATCGGTGGGATTTGCGCCTTGAGAAAGCCAGTATTTGATGCGTTCAGCTTCGAGAGAATCATTTGATTTGCGAGAGCCTGCCCCGCTATGGCGGGGATCATATGTCCCGAGAATTTCCTTGAAACGACCGCTCCTGGTGGCATTTTTTGAATCGGTTAAAACTAATCTGAAACTCGGTTCGTGTTTCCTACCGACTCTCTGCAATCTGATTTTAAGCATTGGAACAGATTAACAAGAAATTCCGCATCAGTCAATTTTTAGGATGTTTAATAATTGTGATAATTTCATAGATATTATGGTAAATTTTGAAATAAAATCTCCAATCTCCCGTTATTCTTCCTTGCCAGATATCCTGAGTTTCGTCATATTTCTTTGCATGAAGTGACGGATGATTCAGATTTTTCAGTAAAAAATTAAACTGTTTATTAACAATTTTCTTCAAATTTTCAGGCAAATTACTGTAATCTCTTAGAGCTTTCTTCGAGAAATTCAATTGCATATCATTTTTTCTTTATTCGAAGAGAATTTGTGAATTCCTTTACACTTTCGAACGGTCCATATACTCGTCCCGCCTTAATATCAGCCAATCCCTCTGCAATTGCTGAGTTAATAATTTTCTGCGTCCTCGCGGAAAGTTCTGCTCTTCCATCAGATACAGATTTAAGCGGAATCTTTACCACAAGATAATCTTTAGTTTTTTCAATGGTTACTTCTGACATATGTTTGATTATAAATAAAATTCACCCCGAAGTCCAACATTGGAAAATAAAGGTGCCAGACACCTTTTTTCGTCCTATGTTTAAAGAGCTCGTTCTGCCTCTATAAATTCATCGAGATTACCATTGAGCACCTTCTCGACATCTCTGACTTCGACTTCGGTCCTGTGATCTTTAATCATTTTATACGGGTGTAGTACGTAGGAACGGATTTGATTGCCCCATTCTATTTGAGTCGTCTTGGAAATATACATTCCTTTTTCTTTCGCCTGACGTTCCGCTTCAAGCAATTTATAGAGCTTGGCTTCAAGCATTCTCTGTGCCCTTTCCCTGTTTTGCGCTTGAGAACGTTCGGATTCAACATGCACGGCCAGATTGGTCGGGAGATGCACCAAGCGCACCGCCGTCTCGCGTTTGTTGACATTTTGTCCGCCCGGACCGGACGATTTTGAGTACTCTATTCTCATGTCTTCCGGCGGAATTTTTATCTCCTCCTGTTTTTCAAATTTCGGAATCACTTCCACCATGGAAAACGACGTGTGCCGGAGCGCCTTGGCATTGAAAGGGGAGAGGCGCACCAGACGATGCACACCGGATTCGTTCTTAAGCGTGCCGTAAATATTCTGACCGCTTATTTCTAAGGTAATATTCCTATATCCACCGTGGTCATTTTCGTTTTTATGAATTATTGAAAATTTCCACTTTTTCTTGTTAAAAAATTTCTGATACATCTCCAGAAGCATGCGGGAAAAGTCTTCGGCGTCATCTCCGCCCGCACCGGAAAAGATGGTCATCACGGCCCCGCCCTTGTCATATTTCCCCACTCCCGCAAGTTCACTTTTCAATGTCTCATATTCGCGGATAGTCGCTTGAGCCTTGTCTTTATCCACCCAAAACTCCGCCGAGCTCATCGCCCGTTCTATCTCTGTGATTTTTTTCTGAATTTTTTCCGAACTGGACATAGAGCCACCTCCCAGAATCGAACTGGGGACCCCGTCTTTACGAAAGACGCGCTCTGCCGACTGAGCTAAGGTGGCCTAGCCGCTAACTTTAGCAAAAAGAGTGAGTAATTAAAAGATTGTATAAATTATATGAAGCCAAGGCGTCGTCTAAATCCGGGAAAATAAGAGACGATATCGCGCACAAAAAGGAGGCCAATTACTCCGACAGACAGAAGTACGAATTGAACAAAAAGTTCAGCTTCTGAAAATGCGTTGATAAAATATGCGTACGAATGTTCGGACGCCAACATGTTGGCCAAGGCGCTCGAAAGAGAGACGAAATAAAAAAGAACTGCGGCCAAAATAGTCAATATAAAAGATTCGGCAATCAACGGGTTCTTTAATTGACGCATGCAATATATGGCATACACGTTAAACAATATTCTGTTTTTCATATTTATAATCGTCATATCATTTTCAAAGCATAATCCTTAAACTGTCGTCTGGCTCGGTAAAGACCGGACCGAACGGCCGATAAAGAAATATGTTCCAGAGAAGCAATCTCTTTATAACTTTTGTCCTCGAAGAAATAGAGAGAAAGAAGACGAGAGAGACGTTTCGGTAGCCGAGTCAACACGGACCGCACAAATGAGACTCGTTCCGTATCGGGAACAAATTCTACACTCCGAGAAATATCCAAGTCAGTGAAATCCATCAGTTTGATACGACTGGAATTTATGGTTTTTTGAGCAGTGTAATCATAGCAAGTGTTGATCAGAATCTTGTAAGCCCATGACTGGAAACTGGCGCCTTTCTTTTCTGTAAATTTGTCAGCATATTTGTATATCTTAATAAAGGTATCTTGCACGGCGTCTTCAGCGTCATCTCGAGAACGAAGAACGTGAAGCCCTTTGCGTAAAAAGACCTCTTGATAACGGTCAACCAACATTCCAAACATCCAAGGATAATCTCGTGAATCTTTTAGGATTTTGACGTCTGAAAGTTGGGGCGCGATTTTCATAAGCAAGGGAACGGAGCCCGTTTTTACGGCGCTCTTGTGTTTATTATAATATTGTTCCCTTCAACCATTATAACTCTTTTAAATCACAAAAAGTTGCGGGCAGACTTTATAATGATTTCTTTAACTGTTCTATAAAAGGAATACTGTTCGCATCAACGCCGTGCAACTCTGCAATGGCTTTGGCGGTGACGCTCGCTATGGATAAAACATAGAGAAGTTTGTTTGTCCTGCCTTGAGGAAGGTTTAAAGATAATACTTCCACGCCCTGCGAAGAAGCTAGGGTTTGAAAGACGGTCATGACCCGCGAAAGCTCAAGACTGTCTTCCTGATCCGAGAGAAGCAGAACCTTTAGATTCTTGGTCATAAGTCCTGCCGTTTCCGGAATAATTCCCTGCGCTTCGTTATGCGCCAGTTCTGGAAAATAATTGGCAAATGCCGGAATTTTTCCCGTTTCATTTAGCATTATTTTCCAGATATAAGAGAGGGTGTAATTACTTCTAGACGAATAAATTAAGGGAATTTTCTTCTCAAATTTTTCACCGATTTCTTTTCCGTGTTCAACGGCTTTTTGAAAATCGATGAGATCCTCTTGGGGGTCCAGAAACAAATACTCGCGACCTATAACACAAAGAAGTGCGCGTAACATATATAACACAGCATCTCTGGGCGCAAAACCGGATGGGATAAGAACATGCGGCAGTTTATTCTGAAGTGTCCAGTTTAGAAGCATTCCTCCCGAAGTAATTACAGCTAAAGTGTGTTTCTTCGCCAGTGCCTCCTTAGCGAAACTCAAGGTTTCGGCAGTATTGCCTGAATACGATATGGCGATATACAAAGTATTGCCTTCATGTTTCGTTGGCAGGCCGTAATCATCATGGAGCCAAGCTGGAAATGTCGGGTCCAAAAAGAAAAGTATCCTAGCCGCTAAGCCAGACCCGCCCATACCACCGACAATCACATTGTCAAATCCGGTGATCTTCTTGCGAGACAAATCGCCTTCCAACTTCGGAATAAACGATAGCTGTTTCCTAATCTCCGCCTCATTCATACACCCAGTGTAACACCTATATTAAAATTTTCCCCGCTTATAAATTTGAGTAACCATATCGATTTTATTATTATAGATATTCTAGCAGACGATCATAGTTAATAAAATCTAAAAGTTCGTATCCATACTGGATGGTGAGGCCGAAATTGTCAGTTGATAAAAGAATACCGAGAATAATGAGAAATATACCACCGACAATAGATACTCCTTTGAGATACTTTGAGATTTTGTCGATATAAACAGTTGCGCGTGAGAACGCGAAAGCAATCACCAGAAACGGAATGGCAAGACCGAATGAGAATACGGTAAGCATTAGTCCGCCCTGAAGCGCGGTGCCACTCGTTCCGGCAAGAAGAAGTATCGAACCGAGAATGGGCCCAACGCATGGCGTCCAGCCAAGCGCGAATGTGCCGCCGATAAAGAGCGAGCTAGAGGGCTTGCCGAGCGTAAGCCACTTCGGGATGGGAATTCGTTTATCAGTTTGGAAAAACGAGAGCTTGAAGAAGCCGAGCATAAAAAGACCGAAGAGAATGACTAAGACGCCGCCAATGCGCGCAAGCCAAATGCGATACGGCGCGAGCGCCGTACCGACAAATCCTGCCAGTACGCCAAATATTATAAAGACGAACGAAAAACCGATGATAAAGGCAAGGCCGTTTAAAAAAATCTTTCGGCGGGCAATCCTTGCCGTTGCGGGATTTTTAAGCGCTTCTTGATCTACTCCGCTGATAAAACCCAAATAGGCAGGTACAAGCGGCAGAGTACATGGCGCAAGAAACGTAAGCAGTCCCGCAAAGAACGAAGCGACTATGAATCCGATATTTAGTTCAATCATAGTGATGTTTCGTTAGTTTCTACTTGTCTCGAGCCTTGTCGAGAGATAATTTTATTGACATGCTCTCGCATCTCTTCTAATTCCATTGGACCCCGTTTGTGTATGACGATATCTCCGGCACTATTTACAAAAATGGTTTCCGGCATAGAAAAACCGCCAATTGATTTATAAAAGGAATCCGACGAATCAAGAAGAAAGAGCATGTCGTTTGAGATGCCGAGCTCATCGGTATATCCCCTTGCCTTATCAAGCGGTTCTTGCCGATCAATTGCAATAACCGTTATATCGTCACCAAACTCTTTTTGAAGCTCTGCAAAATCAGGCAACTCTTCGCGACAAAACGGACACCATACCGCCCAGCTGTTTATCACAAGCGGCTTTCCTCGAAATTCCGAGAGAGAAACATTGTTGCCTTGGTAACCCATAAGCGAAATAGAAGCGAATGTATCAAAATCACTCGCACTTGATTGCGGTTTCTCTCCCCGGTCTCTCATAACAAGGAAAACTCCCCCGAGAACTAAAAGTATTACGATGCCAATAAAGAGAGTAGAATTTGTTTGCATATATTTATATGCCACGCACTTTTTCAGGTCCGCGATTGTCATATCTTTTAATAAAATCACTGATACGATTTTCGTTCACGACACTATTTTCTATATCAAACGTATCAACTCGGCCCCACGCGACGAGGGCGATATCCCTCTCATTTTCTGTGCGTGGTGACACAACTACGTATTGTCCGGCAAAAGATTCAAGCACTTTCTTTGCCTCATCGCTTATATCGGAGTGATATGCAATCCAAATGTCACCATGCTCCAGGTTGTGAAGCACCTGCTCATCGGGTAATGGCTCATTATAGTATCCGCCACGAGCGGGTGAACCATAATGCCAACCGGAGGATGGCGGGTTTGAATTGTATTCCGGATGCGAAGCGCCGTCTGCAATATGATCGCGACCTTGTATTTCGTATGCAACGCTAAAATCTTCACCGTCCGGTCCTGTCGTCTGGGCAAGCAAAAAGATCCCGTACCCTACAGCGACCAGAATAAGAATCCAAAGAGTGTAGCGGGTGATGGATTTTTGTACTTTAGCCCGTCCTGCCTGCGTGCGTTCTTTCTCTTTCGCCACTTCGCGTTCCTGTTTCTTTTGTTCGTAGTTATTTTTTGTTTCGTTTTTCATGGTACATTACTGCGGCAAGTTTCGTTAATTTTAATTACTTATAAAGTTCGGTTTCTGAATGGACGGCAAGCCAAGAAAACCAAAAACCCGGTATTGAGGCAAGCGGTTTTCCATCGGAAGTTATGGTTATTTCTCCAGAGCCTTTTTTGGTCACGGCAATTTCTTTTCCGGCAAAGGTGTCATTAATCGTTCCTGAAAGTGCAGCGTCACTGTATGCTTTATACTGCCCGTTAATTTCTATACCGTGCACCAGTGCCTTTGGATGAAGTCGCGTGTCATTGAATGTCGCTCCGAACGACACGGATTCGCTTGTGTAGTAATCGCCATACGGGTCGCGGCCGTAGTCGCGAACGGTTCCGGTATCTTGCGATAACACTTTTGTATTAGGGTGTGCTGATTTCCAATCGCCGAAACGCACAACGTCAGACCGAACAATTTTAAGTTTTTCTCCAGTGTTCACGCCTAAGACCGCTTCACCTAAGACCTGCGACCAGAGCGACTCATTCTCTTCACTTCCTGCGCGGTTATACATCAAGAGATTCGACTGCCATAATCGCCCCGACACGCCAAATTCTTGCACCTCACCGTCTACTCTTCGCTCAAACACGATGCCGGTAGCACAGAGTGGACAGTACGTTACCAACACCGGCTCTCCGGCAATGGTGTCATTCACAATCTCGTGCCAGACAAGAATGCGATACGGATAAAAGCGACTTTCTCCGTTTACAGTTAAACCGAGCCCGGGGTCATTATCATTCAAGAACATAGCGTCACTCACTGAAATAAATTTTGGATTATTAACCGCAGGAATACCGTCCTTTCCCGGACCACCTGATAGTATTTCATTCAAGGGTATAGAGTGCTTTACTCCGTCTGTTACTAAAATTTCTCTTTGTGTTTTCATGGTTTGAGTTTGTTCACGATCTTTTTCCTCTGCGGTTTGCGTAGTGGTCTCACCGCCAGGAAGAGAAAACGATCTGCCTTGAAAATACCATAAACCAAGTGTGGAAAGGGCGATTATTGCAATGATACTAAAAAGATACTTCATACGATTATTTCAAAGATTCAATAACTTTAGCAACCTTTTTGGTAAGCAAGACATTGGTTGGCTCATAGCACATGGTCTTTCCCATACGCACACTCTTAACTAGACCGCGCGCTTCAAGATAGGCAAGCTGGTGTGATGTAGATGATTGAGAAATGCCTACAGCTTCTGACAGCTCGTGAACACACAAATCTCTTTTTGCATTTGTTCATATATTATACACAGACATTTCTTATGTCAAATATTGTATCCTGATATACTATAGAAGATTGAGTATTGAAGTCGTAACACTATGTATAATCCGCAAAATCTGCACGAATGCGAAGTGGAAAAAAAGCACAACCCTCGCAAATACATTGACGGCCTAATGACTGCAATCGGTGGTATTGCATCGATATCAAGTATCCCACAGGTGCTGAAGATTTGGCAGACAGGAAATGTCGCCGGAATTTCTCTTATGACACAATTACTTGCCCTCGGCGCAGTTATTTCTTGGTTTCTCTACGGCCTCTACATTAAAAACAAGCCACTAGCAATAACAAGCGGGCTTTCGATATTGGTACTTGGTGCTGTTGTCATACAAATTTTTGTGTACCAATAAATTGACCGGACCACCACGCGCGTGGCATGTTTTTCGGCCCCTGAAAAGCCGCTCTGTTTGAATGTGGAGCCAGAGGGGAGAATCGGACTCCCGACCTCTTTCTTACCATGAAAGCGTTCTACCACTGAACTACTCTGGCTTATTTGGCACAAAAGTTATAATACTAAACAGTGGATATCTTTACCAATAACTTTGGTATCATATTTATCATGATAGAGGAGCCGAAGTATGAAGATACTCAAAGATGGAAGAGTTATGTTTATTTTGCCATCAGTATCCTTGTCCTATTAATCATCGTCCTGCTGATTAAGAACAGTATCAATGGACGAAACAGCGTGGATAATCCCCAGAATCCACCCGACAACATAGTAGTGCCAAATATAGTGAGAGCAGAACCCAAGAAAGTGGCTGATGGGTTTCCTCAAGAATTAACTCTAAACTCAAGAACCGAAATTATCGGGTCTTATTCGGCGTCGTATCCCAATTCATCAGCCAAGCAAACTACAGTTGAATTTATTTCGTCTAAAAATCCGGAGGTAAATTATAATTTTTATATTAAATGGGCCGAAGACAATGGTTGGCAAATCGTTAATTCTTCAAAGAGTGATTTAATTTTTTCTCTCTACTTCAAAAAAACATCTGAAGCGATAAATATCACCATCCGTTCCTCTGTAAAGACTGGGAAATCGTCGGAGATTATCATAAGCTATGTAAATTTAAATAAATGAAAAAATTTCTAAAAACTGCGACGATTCTTTTAATCATTTTTTCTTGGCTTCCAAACGTTCAAAATGTTTCAGCATCTGTTTGTTGGGAAGGCCCATCATACCCGGGTTATAATGAGCGAAAAAAAATCACGATTGACCGCACCGAGGTTTCCGGAAGTAGCGCTTTAGTTAATTTTCCAGTACTTATTTCCTTAACTAATAATGATTTAAAAACTATTGCCAATGGTGGGAAAGTAGCTAATTCAAACGGTTACGATATAATTTTTACCGATTCGGACGGCACTACGAAATTTGACCATGAAATTGAAAAATATAACGGCAGTACCGGCCAATTTATTAGTTGGGTCAGAATTCCCAGCCTTTCTTCAAATGCCGACAAAGTAATTTATATGTATTACAGTAACTCTTCCGTCTCCGCTTCTCAAGAAAACAGGACGGCCGTCTGGAACAGTAACTATAAAGGGGTGTGGCATATGCACAATACTTCCAGCCCAGCAAGAGATTCAACGGTTAATGGATATAATGGTACAGCTTTCGGCACAATCTCATTCAATGCCACGGGGAAAATCAACAGTGCTACGCGCTATAACAGTACCCAGCAGTACGGCGATGATGCCCACCTTAATCTTGGTAGAAATCTTGACATTTCCAGTCTTCCATTTACGATTTCTGCCTGGGTTAATCCTGATAATTTCAATTACTTTCACACTATATTTGCCAAACGGGACACTTACAATATTAACGATATGCGATTTGATTTGATAATGGACCAGGGTTCTTACAAAAATCCCGGCTCAATTCTTTTACAATCAGGTTTTTCGTGGGAAGGCGGGGCTGATCTGGCTTCCGATTATACTCTTCCTGCCGGACAATGGACGTATGTAACAGTTGTACCAACATCAGGAGCTACCAACCTTTATATTAACGGCCAGTTTCAAGAAAATATGGGTAGTTTTTGGCTTGGCACCGATAGTAGCGCGGAAAGTTTTATCGGCAAAACTCCGGATGGTCTGGGCCCAGACCAATACGCAGGTAACATTGACGAGCTTCGTATTTCAAGTGTGGCCCGTTCCGCGGACTGGATTAAAACCGAATATAATAACCAAAGCAATCCATCCGGATTTGCAAACATTGGCGCTGAAGAAAGTTGTGTCGCTCCAGGAAATATAATTGTGAATGCCACATTAGACGGTAATCCGTGGCCGGCGTCAGGTACGGGCGCGATAAATTATACTTTGTCCGGCCCGTCCGGCAATATCAGCAATTCTTCCGTGCCATTTACTTATGAAGATGTAATGGCTGATGAAAGCTATACACTAACCTACACCAGTGGCGGCCCAACAAACGCCATCATAAATTCTATTTCGCCCATTTCTCCTGTGTCTTCACAGTTTTTGCCAAATAACTCATCTATTGCTTTTAATTTGAATTTTATCAGCGGATCAACCATGTGTCCTCTGACACCGAAGTCCGGACGGACAATCATCTCTTTTGAACCTTATCAAGTGATCGGCTCGCCGGATTACGCGCCGCATATGATAGGGCCATATTCACTTAATCCCCCGCTGTCAGGGGCATACGACATTACTTTAGTCGCTTATGACAGCCATACCGGCCCGGGAGGCAGTGGTGGTCAAAACCAGCCGAATGAGCAGTATTATCTTAAATTATTAGATCAGAGTAATAATCTCATAACATCTACCAATCCAAGTGATGACATTCCAAACAATCAAGATTTTGTAACAAAGCTTGTTAATACCAATCTGCAAACAGCAAAAAAAATTTACAGTGTAGAAGCTTGGCATAAAGCTTATATTGATAACAGCTCTTACAATAGTTTATATCCTATTTGCGCCGCGTTTGATGAATCGTTTGATTACTCTCTCTCAAATTCAGGTACATCCAGTGTAACCAAAACCACCAATGATACATTCACGCAAAACACGATTACCAAGACTTTGACTGCGGGCGCCGCGCAAGATGTTTCTTTGTCTGTCACTGGCGCCCCGCCCGGAGTAACCACGAGCATCTCCGGCCAAAATTGCAATCTAACTTGCACTTCAGTCATTACCTTCACCGTATCGCCAAGCACCGTCATAGGGGTATATCCCATAACGGTCACCGGTTCTCCGCTTGATAAACAAACGAACTTCAATTTAGTCGTATCGGGAGACCCGCTTATTGTTTCTTGCACAGCTTCTCCGACGACAGTGTTTCTTGGAGAAACCGCTACATTAACTGCCAATGTATCGGGAGGCACTCCGCCGTATATCTATTCATGGGAAGGCACTGATATCCCGACCAGCCCTTCTCCGGATATTAATCCATTCAATATTAGCTACAACACTGTGGGTCAGAAAAATGTTTCCGTGACTGTCACCGATTCCAGTTCTCCTCCATTCCAAACCACTTGTCCAACCATCACCGTCAGAGCCAGCATTGACCCTTCATACGAAGAGTTTTGATAATCATTAGCGCGGCCGACCGGATTTGAACCGGCGATCTATTCCGTGACAGGGAATCGTGTTAACCAGGCTACACCACGGCCGCAATGCACTACAAAATAACAGATTTTTACGACTTAATCAATTTTTCAGAGTGTCACTAAGCATAATTTTTAAAGCTCTCTTTCCCTGATTGGTTTTGAAGTAGCTCTCTCTACGTTTGGCATCTGACAAAGATTTATAAGCTTCATAAAACAACAAATCAAAAGGTTTATATGGTTTTGTGGCAAGAGAAAATCCTTTCTGATGTTCCGCAATCCGTCGCCTTAAATTCGTGGTATATCCAACATAAATCCATGGCTGTTTTTTACTTCGTAATAAATACACATAATACATAGCAACATTGTACAGATTCGGGGTGGCCTAAACCAGAGTGAATACACACGGTTCAGGCCGACCCCAAACCGTGTCGCGTAGCAACTCTGGTTTGGGGTGCGTCTCTATGAAACTACTCGAGCATATTTTAGCAGAAATTGACCAAATTTACCTAGTCATACAGGTAGTCATTCGCCCTACCTCGGAATGACTACCCTGCGTTTCTGAAACTGCCCATCATTCCTCGCTATTCTGACCTCGCCTCTCTCAAATTCCAAGTCCTACTTCACTCCGGTTTACCCCTTCACGCACCCCTTCACTCGCTTGGTGCCGGATTGAAGGGGTATGCCTCCTCAATCTCCCCGCCAATGCTCGTCTTTCTGCTCTCGCACCCCCATATTCCCAAGTCCGACTTCACTCCGCTTTGTGCCTCCGTTCGTATCTGTGGTATGACCCCGTTTTTCTAGTCGCAGAGTCCCTGCCTAGACCGCGCTTCGCGCGGTTGCAGTCGGGCGGCAATTCCTTCCCCCAA
>CAZYVS010000006.1:0-35425 GCA_964651655.1 uncultured Candidatus Saccharibacteria bacterium
AACCCAAAGAGTTGTTTCAGGAAATGTTGCGTTAGGAAGTAGAATCTAGCATAGCATTAAAGTAACGTACGTAAGAAATGTTGAAAACCGAGCTTGTAACATAAATAACATAATAGACCACCTGTGGGTGGTCTATTATGAATTGTGGAGATGTCGGAAATTGAATCCGAGTCCAAGAAAGGGTCAAAGTGAGGTCTACGCGGGCTAGTTTGCTTATTTTGATTTGAGATTTGAGTTGTAAAACAAACGAAAACTCCCAAATCTCTATCCTCTAAGTTTCGTCTCGACTAGAGGAATATCGAGATAAAGTCTCAAGTGATAACACAGTCTCCGCTACCTAAGACATCTCACGGTACTGCGCAGTTTACTTATGCGAGATTAAACTCGAGCGTAAGCAAACTGAAAATCGTTAGCCGTAAAGTACGGAGAAACGATTTTCGCAAAAGTGTTTTTTGCAGTTATGTTTTGGAAGGGATTAAAGAGTTCTCCCGGCTCTCTCGCGCGTCATTCCGACGACCAGACTTGTCAAAGCCTGTCATCCCCGTATGAATATTTTTCTTACAACGAACGTTTTAGGTCTCTCTCAACATCGCGTTTTTTGATCGCTTGGCGCTTGTCGAATTTCTTCTTGCCGCGGGCGATGGTGATGTCGAGCTTTAGAAACCGGCCTTTACTATACACCGAAAGAGGGATTATTGTCAATCCTTTTGTTCCTTCCGCCACTCCTAATTCTTCCGACTCATTTTTGGAGAGCAAAAGTTTTCTGACTCGCAGAGAGTTGTAATCTTTTGGCGCGTTTTTGGGCTGGTATGCCGGAATATCAGCGCCAATCAAAAAAGCTTCGCCTGCCCGCACTGCTACGAATGCCCCCCTCAAACTACATTTACCCGCGCGGACCGATTTTACTTCCATGCCCAGTAGTTCAATGCCTGCCGTGAAGCGCTCCAGGATCTCGTAGTCAAACAATGCCCTTGAATTATCGGCATACTTGGTCATAGGAGAATAATAGCAAAATTTCCACTTTTATATATAATGGCGCAATGAAAGGATTTCCCAATAAACCAAAGAAGATTATCACGACCAAATCGCCTAAGGGAGGTGATACTCCGCCGGGTCAGATTCTTCTGAAACAGGCGTTACTCGCTCTCGTTATTTTCTTTTCCCTAGTTAGTATCTATTCATTTATCTCTGATGTTTCCCAATCGGTTGAAGAAATTTCTCTCTCCACTTTGGCTCAAGAAATATCTCTTGGTCGCGTTTCGTCCATCACCGTTGTCGGCGATAATCTGGAGATTACCTTTATTGATGGTGGAATTCAAAAAACTTCCAAGAAAGAAACCAACACTGCCTTAACTACAACACTTAAAAATTATGATGTCTCTCCAGAGGCGCTCTCTAAAGTGAATATCGGGGTGAAAAACGACCAGGGTTTCATGTATTGGTTCGCTTCACTAGCCCCTATTGTTCTGCCCATAGCTTTTATCGTGTTTTTCTTATGGTTTCTCTCGCGGCAAGTCAAAGGAGCCGGGATGCAGGCTTTTACTTTCGGCCAATCCAAAGCGCGGATGACTCGTCCGGATGATAAAAGTCAGAAAGTTACTTTCAAAGATGTCGCCGGATGTAAGGAAGCCAAGGAAGAACTTCGAGAAATAGTGGACTTTCTCAAGAATCCCAAAAAGTTTTTGGATATTGGCGCGCGGATTCCCAAAGGTATTTTGCTTATGGGGGCGCCGGGAACCGGGAAAACTCTGCTCGCCCGCGCGGTCGCGGGCGAGGCGGGTGTATCCTTTTTTTCTATCTCCGGTTCAGAGTTTGTGGAAATGTTTGTCGGTGTAGGGGCTTCGCGCGTGCGAGACCTTTTTGATCTGGCTAAGAGGGCGGCGCCGGCTATTATCTTTGTAGATGAAATAGACGCAGTTGGTCGAGTGCGAGGTACGGGAGTGGGTGGCGGTAATGATGAACGCGAGCAGACTCTCAATCAGATTTTAGTTGAACTTGACGGTTTTGAGCCGAATGAAAAGGTGATAGTGATGGCAGCTACTAATCGCCCAGACGTTTTGGACCCCGCGCTTCTGCGGCCGGGACGGTTTGATCGGCGAGTAACTTTAGATTTACCTGACCGCAAGGATAGGGAAGATATCCTTCAAATCCATGCGCAGAAAAAACCCTTTGCCGAGGATGTCAATCTCGCGTTGGTTGCCGAACGAACACCCGGTTTCTCCGGCGCCGACCTTTATTCGCTTATGAACGAAGCGGCGATACTGGCGGCTCGGGAAGGCCGAGTAAAGGTGGCGCAATTTGACCTCATTCGTTCCATAGAAAAGGTGATGCTTGGTCCGGAGAGAAAGAGTCACATTCTTTCGGAGAAAGAAAAGGAATTGACCGCTTTCCACGAGGCGGGTCACGCGGTTACCGCCTCGGTGCTTTCTTACGCCGATCCGGTTCATAAAATTTCCATAATTTCACGCGGCCGGGCGGCTGGTTATGTTTTGAAACTGCCGCTTGAGGACCGCAAATTGCAATCTAAGAAAGAATTTCTGGACGATATCGCGGTGGCTTTGGGAGGTTATGTGGTTGAGAAAACTATTTTTAACGATCTAACTACCGGTCCGTCCAACGATCTTCAAGTTGCTACTGCTTTAGCGCGCGACATGGTTACAAAATACGGCATGAGCGAGAAAATGGGCCCGATCGCGCTCGAAGGCGCCGGCGGCAAACCGCTCTTTGGTCTTGGTGTTGGTGATAAAGAATATTCGGAGAAGGTGGGCGCCGAGATTGACGCCGAAGTTTACAAGATTATGAATGAGGCGATGAAAAAAGTGGAGAAAATTATCAAAGACCACAGAAAAGTACTTGATACCATCGCCTATCGATTGATAGAAGTTGAGACTATTGAACAAAAAGAGTTTGAAGAAATATTAATAGCGCACGGTATTGCGCCGAAAAAGAAGAAGGATATTGAGCATCAAGTTTAATCCTTTGATAGACTCGGGATAAAATCAAAAAACCCCGCCGAAGCGGGGTTTTTTGATTACATTCCTCCTTGAGGAGCGCAACTGCGGCAAAGTCCTTTATGACTGAAGACTTCGTAAATAGCCGAGAGAGCTACCAAAACATAAATGACCAAAGCAAGCCAATCTGGAATATAATTACCGATGCCGTAACCTACGGCTTCCAGACCCCAGTTAAGACCTCCAATAATAAGCAGAACAAATGTAATCTTGTGCATATTCATTGCAATAAATTAATGATTAAGGTTATCGCTAACCCTCGTTCATTATACCACGGCCTTGACCCCGGAGTTTCTAGCTCGGGTAATTTGCATAATCGTGTCCTTAACCTTTTCCGGTTCCGGAACTTTATGAAAGATAAATTGTTTTTCTGATGCGGCTGTCTGGACGGTTACGTCGCCAAATGTTAATAAGGTTTCAATCAGCCCGTTGGTGTGCACGGAGACATCCTGTATCCGATGATTGTGCAATTCAGAAACTTTTCGATTGAAGAGCCCATGCTGGTCGTTATCTATAATGCGCTGATTGGTAATAATGACAGTATTAAGCGTGTACATGGTGAGGGAGTGGAAGATGGCAAGCCAAAGGATGAGATACCAGACGCTTGAAATAAAGAGGAGTACATTTAGCCAGTTGTATCCCGGAAAGAGTGTGATAGAGATTACCCATATCACAATAGGCACAAAGCCCGCGAGTATAAAAAATAGAACTTTAATAATAATAGTGAACGGATGATGTCGTAGAAGCATCAACACCTCTTCGCCTTGTTTTTGGCCCTCAAAAGAGTTTGGAGAGTCATGGAAGATTGAGAGTAATTTTTTTAGCATTTTATTATGATTGGAAAAGGAAATAACTTACATCTATTCTCATAAACAAGATTATCACTGCGGCAGAGAGTATCACCGAGCCGAGGAGAAAAATGGCGGCAAATTTTTTCGGTTGGACCCCGATGCCAAACCGAGAGAGGTGGTAGAGAATGACAAAAGCTATACCCCAGTAGATAAGGAATACCAATCCGGCCAAGATATTGAAAATTATTTCTATGGGCAATACGGACATAAGACTTACATTACGTTAATGATATCATTTAAATAATAAAACACCGAGAGATATATAAAAAATCACGACCCGCCGTTGCATCTGCAAACCGGCGGGTCGCCTCCAATTAGCCGCGGAGATTACAGGCTGTCGATGATGACGATTATGCGACTTGCATGCTCGGCCATGAATTCTCGAGCCTGCTCGAACGTAAAATCATCGGCATTGAGATTTCCCATCTCGAAGTGTCTCTGGAGTGATCTCAGCGCTATGATTTGCTCGTTAAAATCTCCATAGTTAATCTCATTTAAATATTCAATGAGATTTTCTATTAGGCTGAATCTTTGACACTCTGTCATGATCTCGGAGAAGATGATAATTCCCTCTAGCGGCTCCTTGGTCATTGCCTGACAGAGACGTTGTTTTAACAACTGGAGTTCTAATCTAAGAACGGCGAGTTTAGATCCCGGATGAGCATGATTTGCCCTTATCCGTTTTCTGATCCCTCCATGATTTCCCAAACCAGTAGTACTCATAAGACACCTCCTCAGAGTTATTTTACTGGCCTCTGAATCTGAATAATTGTGCATTTCTAGACTTTATTCTAGTCTATTGCGTAAAAGTGTCCACCCTCCTGGACTCGAACTAGAAACCGAGTGAGAGTTATACACATTGAAAATTTCAATATCTTGCTAGACTGAGATATAATCATACCAATTACTATTTAATGGTTCGTATATGAAAAGGAAAACTAATGAAAGAGAAAAAGCTCTAAAGATGAGGGCTAAGGGAATGAGTTACTCCCAGATAAAAGAAACCCTTAATGTAAGTAAAAGTTCGCTAAGTTTGTGGTTAAAAGATTATCCACTATCAGCAGAAAGGATTCTTGAATTGCAAGCAAATAGTCCTATAAGAATCGAAAGATATAGGGAAACTATGAGGAAAAAGCGTGAGAAAGGGTTTGAAGCTGTTTATCAAAAAGTTAAGTCTGATATAGACTTGCTAAGCAATAGAGACTTGTTGATAGGAGGGATCTTTCTTTATTGGGGTGAAGGCTCTAAGACTAGTCCATATTGTTGTGCAGTCTCTAATACAGATCCAGATGTTCTAAGAATGTTTATTAGGTGGGCTAAACTTCTAGGTGTAGATAAAAGTAAGTCGCACGTGTCTCTTCATCTATATAAAGATATGGATATAGATAAAGAACTTAAATATTGGTCAAAAGAGTTGGGTATACAACAGTCACTATTTAGAAGGCCTTATGTTAAAGATTCGAAATTCAGTGCTTTAACTTATAAAACCGGATTTGGTCATGGCACCTGTAATGTAAGATATTACAACAAGTCTTTGTGGCAATATAGTCTGATGTCTTTGAAATATATACGCGAGCAAAGTATGCTATAAAGGTTTGAAGCACGCATAGCTCAGTTGGTAGAGCCCTCCGCTTATATCGGAGTGGTCCCAGGTTCGAGCCCTGGTGCGTGCACAATTCATAACTTGGTTAGAAAATGTTCGAGCAGAGTTGTGTAATTACACCAATAATTCACTCGAAATGGATTTTGGCGGCGGCAGAGTGGTGGGGACGATACTCTCTCGTGGTGTATGAAGATGAAAAGCGGAGGGTTAAATATCCAAGTTGTCGAATTCTTGTCTGGTGACTGGTATCATGATGTTTTTCTCTTTTGCTGATGCTGTGACCATTTGTTTAAACATCGATTCGGGACTTCTTGAATTGGCCATTGCAACAAAAATATTTTTAAGTTCGTCAAAAGTAAATTGAGAAGTTATTTTTCGTATCAAGCGAGTTGATTTTTCTTCATCGTATACCCAAGGTAATCCGAATCCATTAAGAAGTTCGGTTTGAAATAATCCATTAGCTAATAATTCATCGCTGATATCTTCTCCGTTTATGAATTTTATTGTGGCTTCTCCGGGGTAATCGTATGTATAGGGAGTATGAGAATATTCCTTACTAACATTGATTCCTCGCTCCTTTAAAAGATCATAAACCCTAACATGATTAGAGCCTAATACGTAAAGAATTCTGATTTCTGGTTTTTCTTTTATTGCCGGTATTTTTCGGTTGTTTATAACATCTATTAATTCAACAAACCTATCAACCATATATTGCTGGCGTTCGGTCTGCAATCCTGTCCAATATTCGTATTTTTTTCTTTGTAATTTTAATGTCTCGTAAAAATCCGTATAAAGTTGGGTTTGATTCATAACCGGAACATATTCGTTAATTTTATTGCCAAGAGGATCATTTGCCTGCAAGTCAACCGAGGTTACAAAAACCCCGGATTTATACAAAGCATTGAGTTGAAGATCTAAAAACTGAAACGTGCTTTTTGCCGCCTCTTCCGATGTTTGGCGCTTCGAAAAAAACTCCTGTGGAGATAATATACCTTGAGAAACTCTGTTCATATCTTCTTCCCAATCCGCGCTCCATGTGGGATATTCCATCAAAAAAATATCGGATTCGCGAAGTCTTTCTTGGAATAACGACAAAGGCAGATCCGTAGCTAGTTGGTGGTGAGAAAATAAAATATTAAGAGAGATTTTGGAAGATAGTGTATGTTCGACAACACTATCTTTTAATAACACCCAACTGCCAATAATAATTCCGACTACGGCGACTAATATAATAACAACAGATGCAGAACGTTTTAGCTCCATAAGCTTAGTATAGCGCACGAAGGCATTTGGCCTAATTTCAAAACAGGCTGTGGATTGCGCTGGTGGCTCATCCTCCCTTCTAATATGCTATAATTCCCTCATGACAATAGCTGAATTTTTAAAAGAAATAGCTTTTTATTTTTCTTGGATAGTGGGGCAAAGCGCCCTGATTTATTTGATAGTGAGTCGCTTCAGACGTAGGCGCATTCGAAAATCTGGAATTGGGGGCAACAGATTATTTTTTGCCGTTCGCGAGTTGGCAGTTAGTCAGGCGGTGTTTCTGACTTTATTCGCTGGGGCGACCGCGCTCACTGGCGGCTTACTTTGGTTAGCGCTTCCTCCTTCGCTTTTTGTTTTCAATAATGTATTTACTGTATTTTTTATTTTTACCATTGAATATCTGCGCTATCCAAAACTTTTCGCGTCGGTCAAGCAAAGTCAAATACCGGTAGTCGCTTCTTCTGAATCAATGAGGCAATGGGTTGGCGCAGTTCTACTGGGCATAGCGTTTCCGATTTTTTTATTCGCAGCTTTTAATGGTCAAGAAATACCTTATGGAATCTTCTTAGATACAATACTTGTAAGTGGTAATGAACGATTGATACAGAAACAAGAAGAGAGCATACGAAACAACCTTTTTTATTTGCTAGCCAAACAAAAACAAGACTTTACAATTTGCAATAACATTACGTATCATGGGGATCAGAATTTTGTAGGAAAATTTCAATGCTATCAAGCCGCCGATCCTGAATATCCGACATATCAAAAAACATGTACTCTTTATACAAAAGCGGGGAGGGGTGATTATGCTGATTATGAACAGCGAGATTGCATATTTGCTCAATTGTACGAAAAAGTGAAATCAGCAAACGATGTGATTGATTGCGATGCTATTGCAAAAACATCCGCAACGAATATACAAATTGACGTGATAAGAAATGAATGCCTTGGACTTCAATTAATTCAAAAAGCGGTTATCACAAGAGATTCAAAAATATGCGACCAAATTTTGACAGCGCCGTATACTTTCAGTGACGATACTCAAAAAAGACAAGCATTATGGATAGCACCGCATACTTTCAGTGATGAAATTCAAAAAAAACAAGCAGCTTGCCTCGTTCATTTCCAAGGAACAACTCAATGGCAAAATAGTTGTGAGCGATTTGATAATCTTCAAGCAAAGAAAATGGCGTTATGTCCGGGCTCAAACCCCAAAGAATATGAGCTCGCTCCTATAAATACTCCACCGTATTATTTCCGGTAATGGCTGAGTGTGCAAGGTTAAGAAATATAGAAGAAAACCTTGGTATCTAATTCTCTGCTCTTTGTGCCCGCAAAACCCAAAACCCGCAAAAATTGATTCCTTTAAGTGGGATATGTTACTCGAAATGGATTTTGGTGGTGGCAGATTCGAGGTGTTCTTTGAGAAGGGGAAAGTCTGCAAGTGTTGGGTTGGTATCTATCAACGCGGTCGCTTCTTTGCGCGCCGCTTCGACCATCTTGATATTCTTGATGGCTTCCATGCCGAGATCAGAGATGCCCCATTGTTTGGCTCCCGCCAATTCGCCCGCCCCTCTTTGGACCAAATCAAATTCGGCCAGTTCAAAGCCGTTTTTGGCTGTGGCTAAGGTTTTGATCCTATCTCGGCTTCTTTCACTCTTACTTTCTGTGAATACATAACAATAAGCTTGATGATTTGACCGTATTACCCGACCTCGTAACTGATGAAGTTGCGCCAAGCCGAATCGTTCCGCGCCTTCTATGATAATGAGCGAGGCATTCTCAACATTTACCCCAACTTCCACCACTGATGTGGCCACCAAGATGTCAATCTTTTTGTTTTTGAAATCAAGCATCACCTTTTCTTTTTCTACCGACCGCATCTTGCTATGAAGAATTCCAATCTCATATTCCGGAAAAACATCTTTTTTGAGCCGCTTAGCTTCCTCTTTCACTGACTTGGCTTGGACAGCCAGTTCTTTTGTCGGATCCGGTTCGTCTATGCGCGGACAAATGACATAAAGTTGCCTGCCCGACGCCAACTCCTCTTTGATTTTCTTGTAGGCGGCGGGTCGGCCGTCTGGGGCAATGATTTCAGTAATAATTCTCTTCCGGCCGGCCGGCATTTCATCAATGAGCGATAAATCAAGATCACCATAAAGTGTGAGCGCCAAAGTACGGGGGATGGGGGTGGCGGTCATTGATAAGAGATGGGGGGTTTGGGCGTCTTTTGTAATCAATTTTTGTCTTTGTGACGTTCCAAAGCGATGTTGCTCGTCGATAATCACAAGGGCCAGGTGTTTAAATTTGACACTTTTTTGAATTAGGGTATGGGTGCCGACGAGAACGGCAATTTCACCGGAAGTAACCCACTTGAGGAGTTGAGTACGAGAAATATTCGTGTAACCTTCCGGATTAATTTTAGACGGGAACTTCCTACATCCGCTCCCGGTAATGAGAGCGATATTGATTGGCAGATGAGAGAAGTATTTTATAAAAGATTCAAAATGTTGTTGAGCCAGGATTTCCGTCGGCGCCATATAAGCCGTTTGCAAATTCCCAAAAGTTTGCAAACGGCCCTGAGCGAAGTCGAAGGGCTTACTAGTACTAACGGCGTAAGCGGCCATAGCCGCTACGGCCGTCTTGCCCGACCCGACATCGCCCTCCAGAAGTCGGCTCATTGGATGGCCGTTTTGGAAATCTGAAAGAATATGCCCGATTGATTTTTTTTGGGCGGAAGTAATTTCAAAAGGAAATCTTTCCGCAAACTTTTCTATTTCTCCCATACTTTTTTCTATGAGAAAAGCATTCTGCTCCTTGAATACGTGTCGCATTCTTTGTCTTTCAAGCTGGATAAAAAAGATTTCTTCGAAAGCGAAACGCTTGCGGGCTATTTGCGCATGCTCTTCTTTCTTAGGTGTGTGGATATAAATTAGAGAAGTGCGCAGATCGGGGAGGTTATAGGTTTTCAAGATTTTTTCCGGTATGGGGTCTACCAGAATATCCAGAATATCCTTTAACATGAGGGTTTGAATTTTGTGATAAATCCAATTTGAAGTTAGCCCGTAAGTTTCCGGGTAAATTGGATACAAAGAATGAGTTTTTGTTTCAGTAAATAAATCTGGAGCTTTTTCTATTTTGGGATTTGAAAAATACAGTACCCCTTTTCGTTCTGCGACTTTTCCCTCCACCCGAACATATGAGTCTTCTGTAATCATTTTGGCCAGATAAGCTTGATGAAACCAAATGACTTTTATTTTACCGGTTTCGTCTTCCACCACCGCTTCAGCCATGGGAATTTTTTTTCTGAAAGCTCTGCTTGTCTTTAATCCGGAAATACGACCAAATATCACCGCGTTGCTTCCTTTTGCCAGGTTTTTAATATTTTCTGTCTGCGCCGTATTGCCGTAACGTGTCGGGAAGTGGTAAAGCAAATCTCTGACGCAAGTAATCCTCAATCGCTTAAGCGCTCCGGCTTGCGCCGGTAAGATTCGGAAACAACTGGAAAGGGAATCATCCAATTTCATCCTGCCATTGTACTCCGTACCTTGAATTGATGTATACTGATTTTATGATGCAATATGGATTTGGCTACGGAGATATGATGGGCGGAACAGGTGTTTTGGTCAGTATTGTCTGGTTGTTTTTGATGATTGACCTTGTTCTTGTCGGCATCTGGCTCTGGAAACAAATAAATAAATAAAAAGTTTTTTCTTAATATGGCGGAGATGTCAGGTTAAGTGCTCCACAGGCAAAGCATTGTAAGGATATTCTAGCGCATTTTTAGAAAGACCCTTGGGGTACTCCCGCCGTCGCTTAAGCCATGGCGGACAAGCGGGTCGGGGGTTAGAAAACAAACTCTCGATCATTGAAAGCTGATGTGATGTGGACAGCACCACCTCCTTTTACAACTTTACCAATCACAAAACTCTTCTTAAGCTTGCGAAGAACTTGATAAGCTTCTGATTTCGGAATCGAAAGTACGAATCCGATGCCACAGTTGAATGTGGAGTACATCACTTTGTTTGGAACTCCCTTTGTGTAAATGTCATGGAAAATACTCGGGACCCATTTTTTTGGATATGAAATTATTACATTAGTATTATTTAGAATATCTTTCAATTTCGTAAACGCTCCGCCAGTAATATGCATCATCCCATTTACTTTGTGTTTCGCGAGTACAGAGAGCACTTCATCGATATAGACTTTAGTCGGTTCAGTAAATTCTTTACGATACTGTTTCTTAAATAACTCACGTACTTTCGTGACGCCATTTGAATGAAGGCCACTGCTAGGAAGCCCGATCAAAACATCGCCAACACGACACTGATTTTTTTGAGGAAATTTAATAAAAGCTGACACCGTAATACTAATATCCATTCCCTGCAAATCCGAATGGATTGAAGTTTCACCCCCAGTCATTGCTATTTTTCTTTTCCTGCATTCATCTGCGAGATTTTTTACAATATCGAGGATTGCTCCATGGTCATCCTTAGGTAATACGATATGATTTTGAATCGCATATGGAATCGCACCAACCATCGCAAGGTCATTGAGATTCATAGCTAGCGCATCCATAACCGCGTTATCAAATGTTCGTTTTTGCCAATGATACAAACCTTTGGTGCCAATTCCATCTGTATGTTGCACCTCCCAACTGGAAAATTTTTTCCTGAAAACTGGATATAGCCCTCCCTTAACTTGTACATATGGTGTGTTCCATGTACTCTCAATTAACTTAAGAATTTGGTGTTTGTACGGTTTTGTCGGGTTATACATAAGTACTTGCTATTGTAGCTCAGTATCTGATTTTAAAGCACTCAGGTCACTCCGATATTTTTTAAATTATTCAGAAAAATAGTTTTTCAACAATTTATTAATTGTTCTTCGTCCCCAGCCGCTCTTGAGGTATTCTTCGCGGGACTTAGCATCTTTCATGTCTATAAATGCTTCGTAATATATAAGTTCGTAAGGGCGAAATGGTCTTGTCGCCTGACTTTTGCCGCTATTGTGTTCAGCAAGCCGTTTTCCAATGTTAGTGGTATACCCAATATATAAGCTTTTATCCTTTTGACTTTGCAGAATGTAAACACAATACATATTTATTTTATGGATGGCGTCGCGTAATAAATCAAAGATTTAAACGCGACAGCAACGTAAAATTTACTTTGCAAATTTGTACGTTGCGGAGACGGACGGATTCGAACCGTCGAGGGTTTTTAGACCCTGCCTCGTTAGCAGTGAGGTGCTTTCGACCACTCAGCCACGTCTCCAGTAACGGTCAATCTAACATATTTCGTGGATACTTGAAATTAGGTTAAACTAAAATAAGTACAGCTTATTATTCCGATGAAAAAAATATTTTTAGTTTTTATTTTGTCTTTTGTCCTCAACCTGATTTGGGAGAATTTGCACTCCTTTCTGTATGTTGAGTATATGGGTAACAAAATAACTGAATTCATTTTATTACGGGCTTCTGTTGTTGACGCTATCATTATCACCATTCTGGTTACCCCTTTTATATTTATGGAACAATTAAGAAAATGGAATTGGCTGTCGGTTTGACCCCCACCATTCAACTTGGGCTCCTCGGATGTATTTCTTATTGGTTTACCGTGCGGAAATAATCTGACTTGCCTAATCGCTAGGCGTTGCTATAATGTCAGTCATATGGACAATTTTAATAACGCGAGTCTTTTGAAAAGAAACGCTATTTGGCTGGTAGTGCTTGTCGCTCTTGTGATTTTTGGACTTCTTTTATTTAAGGGTTGGGACAAAATTGTAAATGACGAAATTGATGGAATGATTACCATTACCGGTAATTTCGGCTGTCTGCCGCTCAAGGAAGGAGTAGCCCCGCGCGAATCATGCGCTCTGGGCGTCAGGAGCCGCAACGGTCTCTATTATGCTCTGGATATCAGCCGTATTCAGGACGCCAATTTGGATCTTAAAGCGGAAGATATGATTGCCGTGACAGGCACGCTCAAACAAGAAAGTGAAATACCGACACCGGGATGGGTTGATTATAATGTGGCCGGCGTAGTGTTGGTTAACACTCTTCTTCGCACTCGTTAACCCCGCCGTGTGCCGGTCGGAATTAATGCGCTACGGCGATACACAAGATCTTTTTCGCGCCGCCGGCGCGCAGAGCACGCCGCGCTTCAGCGAAAGTGGCGCCGGTGGTGGTGACGTCATCTAAAACAATAACACACGAGTTGGCCACGGATGATGGATTTGAAACCTTCATTGAATCGGCGAGATTCTTCAAACGTTCATTTCTGGATGTTGTTTTGGTCTGACTCTCGGTGTGGCGATGTTTGACGAGTTGTCTCGGAAGATATTTGAGCATTTTTTCTCGGTCATGCGCCATGATTTCCCGAGCCAGAAGTTCGGTTTGATTCCATCCTCGTTCAAATCGGCGCTTGTCCGAAATAGGTATGGGCACAAGTATCAACTTTTCCCATCGTTCAAAAAGGGCGAGGTCGGTAACTTCTTGTCTAATGCGGTCATAAAGAATTTCCCCGATTTTTTTGGTTATTAGAAGGTTGCCGCTGTACTTAATTTCCCAAACAATTTCCTTGACGGTCAGATGTTCGTAATCAAAAAGAGCCAGAGTTTGTCCGTCTTTCAACTTCTCGGCCGGCGGCAGAGTTTGGAGAAGAATATCGGCGGAGAGAGCTTCCAATTTTACAATCCTCTCGCTTTTAGGAAAAAGAAAGTCAATAAACAAATCTCTGATACGAGATAAGAAAGGCATGAAGGGATTATGATATTATAAAACATATGGCACTCTTTTCTAAATTCTTCAATCAAGATGAAGTCTCGGTTCTGGGCATTGATATCGGCTCTTCAGCCATTAAAATAGTCCAGGTTAAAAAGAAAAATGGCCAAGCTGTGCTTGAGACGTATGGTGAATTAGCCCTGGGTCCCTATGCCGGTCTTGGCGTGGGCCAAGCGGCGGCGCTTTCGCCGGACAAGCTCGCGCAAGCGCTCACGGATCTGATGAAAGAAAAAGAGGTCAATATCACCACTAAGAAATGCGGCCTCTCAATTCCATTCGCTTCTTCTCTAATGTCGGTGATAGAAATGCCCGATGTCAGCCAGAAGCAATTGGCGGTCATGGTCCCGCTTGAGGCGCGCAAATATATTCCGGTGCCTATTTCTGAAGTGATGCTTGACTGGTCTGTCATTCCGAAAAGCGAAGTGCAAACAAATGATTTGCCGGATGACACCGCGGTGGAAGAGCGTTCTTTGGGCGGCAAAGATACCGGCGCTCCGGCCACTCTTGCCAAGATTGATGTCTTGATTGTGGCGATACACAACGAAACTGTCGCTCACTATCAAGACATTGTGGCCAAGAGCGCGTTGGAGGCCAGTTTTTTTGAAATCGAGATTTTCAGCACCATGCGAGCGGCGCTCGATGAGACTCTCCGGCCGGTGATGATTATGGATATGGGGGCCGCATCAACCAAACTCTATGTGGTCGAGCGCGGAGTTATTCGTTCTTCCCATACCGTTAATCGCGGTTCACAAGATATTACCCTTACGGTTTCAAAATCTCTCGGCATCTCCTTGGAACGCGCGGAAGTGATGAAGCGGCAAATGGGGGTTATTGGAGAAAATAAGAATCTGACGGAAATTACCATGCTGACTCTTGACCATATCTTTGCGGAAGTGAATAATGTCCTGCTCTCTTTTGAGAAGAAATATAACAAGACTATTTCCAAAATAGTGTTGGTCGGAGGCGGTTCCGTCTTGAGGGGTCTTGCCGATCTGGCGAAGAATAATTTTAAAACTGATGTGGTCTTGGCAGACCCTTTTAGTAAGGTTTCGGCGCCGGCGTTTCTCGAAAATATTTTAAAAGAAACCGGACCCGAGTTTGCCGTGGCCATCGGCCTTGCCCTGCGCAAACTGGCGGAAGAGGACTAAAAGTTATAAACACTTGTAAGTGCGAGCGAATTGCTTTCTGTTGTATAATTTGGTCAAATGGAACCGAAATTTCAATCCTCTTTTATACCCAAGGGGCCCGTTGTTTCCACCATGCCAGGCACTCCGATGAGGCGGAGGTCTCAAGGGAAGAGCTTGTTTTATTTTTTATCTATAATTATTTTTAGCGCGTCGGTTCTTTCGGCCCTGGGAGTATTTGGATATAAGTTTTATCTCAAATACCGCATTGAACAGATGGGTGTTGATTTGGAGAATGCCCGAATGACTCTTCAGCCGGAGGCGATCAGCGAACTGACACGTTTGGATAATCGTCTTCTCTCGTCTCAAAAATTAATTGCTCAACATCAAATTCTCTCCCCTTTGTTTAAGTTCCTTGAAGCTTCCACTCCTAAGACCGTGCGGTTTAACGAATTTAATTACGCGAAAACTTCGCAAGGTCTTGAGTTGTCGGCCATTGGCGAAGCGCGAGGATACGCGGCGCTCGCTCTTCAATCCGATATTTTCAGCAAAAGCCAGTATTTCAAAAATTCTATTTTTTCCCACCTGACTCTCAACGATAATGGAGATGTGAGCTTTTCTTTGAAAACCATGGTTGATCCGACTCTGGTGTCGTATCAGAGAGAAGTGGAACTGATTGGTGTTCCTCTGGTCGCGCCGGCGGAATCAACAGCCACCAGCACGAATTCGACAAGCTCATCACAAGCCGCCACTTCTACCACGCAATAATATGAAAAATAATACCGCCATCATATTGCTTCTCTTGTCTATCGGACTTTTCTACACCTTTACGAATGGTCAATATCAAGAGGTGCAAAGATTATACGCTCTCTCCAGCGAATATAAGGGTATTTTACAGAATATTGCCGCCATCGTTGAATTGCGAGACCGCCTGCGTATTACGTACGCCGCGTTGCCCGTGGCGGAAATTGAACGTGTCAACAAAGTGTTACCGGACCATATTGATACTGTGCGATTGGCTCTTGATCTGGATTCTATGGCTTCGCGCTACGGCATTTCCATCGACAGTATTAAAGTGGAGGTCGGCGCCGCTGAAGGGGCCGATTTGGCGGTCTTGCCGGAATACGCCGAAGTTTATGATAAGGCCACGGTTTCTCTCAGTTTTGTCTCAAGTTACGCCAACTTTAGGCGATTGCTGGCCGATGTGGAAAAAAGTTTACGAATTATGGACATTAAATCCGTTTCATTTAAGTCAAACGAGTCCGGTCTTTATGAGTATGAAATGTCGGTTGAGACATATTGGTTAAAATAACCAGACACAAACATGGACACGCTTAAAAATAACAAAGGAACACTCATCGCGATTGCGGTCTTCGTTGTGGTGATATTGTCATATAATTTTTTCTTCAAGTCGGATACGACGGTATTGCCTTCAGAATTGACAGCTTCCAGTATTGGAAACGATCTTATAAAAATGCGCGCGGAACTTCAGGCCGTCACTTTGAGCCCCAAAGTATTTTCTTCTTCGGGGTTTCTTTTGTTGACCGATTTTAGCACCGATATACCGTCGCAGCCGATTGGCAGGCCGAATCCCTTCAATATTATTGGCCGAGATTGAATCCCGTTAGAAGCTAACTTATATAAACCATGGAAATTATTTCAACAAAAATTAGTAATACTAGCGAGCTTCTAACGGGATGAAAACGATGGTTAGCCCCGCGAAGAATCAAGGATCGACACCCGGTGCGCCGACAAAAAATCTCAAGGATATAGAAATTTCCGGCAAGGTTCTCGAGTATATACCGCAGGAATCGGTGGAACACTACCGGATTATACCCATAGGCGTAAAAGACGGCATCTTAGAAGTGGGCGCCATCAACCCGAATGATTTGGAGGCTCGCGACGCGCTTAATTTTATTTCCTCGCGTATCGGTATGCCTTACAAACTCTTTCTCATTAGCGAAAATGATTTCGCTTCAATCTTGGAAAGATATAAAGGTCTTTCGGGAGAAGTGACCAAGGCGCTTTCGGAGCTTGAGTCGGAACTCTCAACCGCCGCCTCATCGGACATAAAGAATAAAAAGAAAGAAGAGAAGCAAGAATCATCGGAAACTAAATTGGTGGAAGACGCTCCCGTAACCAAAATTGTGGCCACTATTTTAAATTACGCATCCGAAGGCCGAGCTTCCGACATTCACATTGAACCTACGCATGACAATGTTCGGGTGAGGTTTCGCGTTGACGGAGTGCTCAATACTTCGCTCGTTTTACCGCTCAAGGTTCATTCGGCGGTGGTGGCCCGCATCAAAATTCTTTCAAATATGCGCTTGGATGAGAAACGCAAACCGCAGGACGGTCGTTTTTCCGCCAAAATCGAAGATAGAAAAATTGATTTCCGCGTCTCTACTTTCCCCACCTATTATGGCGAGAAAGTGGTGATGCGTATTTTGGATCAATCTCAAGGTTTAAGAACTCTTGATGATATGGGTTTCTCGGGAACAAATTTGGCACTGATCAGAAGGGCGATCAAACGTCCGTACGGCATGGTACTGATCACCGGGCCGACCGGTTCCGGCAAGTCCACCACTCTTTATGCGATGTTAAAAGAGGTGGATAGAGATCATAAAAACGTACTGTCGCTGGAAGATCCGGTGGAATACAGCATGGACGGCGTCTCGCAATCCCAGATTCATCCGGAGATAGACTACACCTTCGCTACCGGTTTGCGCACAACCTTGCGTCAAGACCCCGACATTATCATGGTCGGTGAAATTCGAGACAAAGAAACGGCGCACCTGGCCATTCAGGCCTCTCTGACCGGACATCTTGTTTTTTCTACTCTTCACACCAACAACGCTTTGGGCGCTATTCCCCGCTTGATAGATATGGGCGTGGATCCATACTTGATAGCCCCGACTCTCATTCTTTCCATGGCCCAACGACTGGTGCGCAAACTTTGTCCGAACGGCGGCAAGCCGATGGCGGTAAAAGATTCCATCAAATTAATGATAGATAAACAATTTGAAGATTTACCTTTGGAATTTAAACGGCAGCTCTCGTTTGGCAAAGAAGTCTATGAAATCGCGCAAACACCCGAGTGCCTCAACGGCACTTCCGGGCGCGTGGCTGTCATAGAGGTGATGGAAATGGATAAGGATATCGAGGCTGTCATTCTTAAAGATCCGACAGAAATAGAGCTCTATAAGGTGGCGCGCGCCAAGGGCATGCTTTCTATGAAGGAGGACGCCATTCTGAAGGCCTTTCAAAGGGTCATTCCCTTTGAAGAAATTAATACGCTATAATAAAGCCATGGCCCCCAAATACACGGTTCTCATAGTGGACGACGACAAATTTCTGCTCGGCATGTATAAGAAGAAGTTTGAGCATGAAGGCGCCGTCGTTGATGTGGCGCTTGGCGCGGATGAGGCGCTTGAGAAGCTGCGGAGCGGAGCCAAGCCCGATGTTCTGATTCTTGATATCATCATGCCAAACATTGACGGTCTGGAACTTCTTGAGACTATTCGCAAAGAGAAACTGGTTCCCGACACGCCTGTTGTCATGCTCACTAATGAGAGCAATCCGGAGAAAATAGAAAAAGCCAAAACGCTTGGCATTAAAGGTTATCTTATCAAGGCCACTCGTATTCCGTCCGAGGTCGTCGAAGAAATTATCAAGATTGTTGATTTAAAGAATTAAAAATTATTCTAAATTAATTTTATGTCCACTGCGCCGGATAAACTCATCAATGAACTCATCGAGATCGTGGGGAAGGAAGACGCTTCAGATTTGCATCTTTCGGAAGGCCGGACGCCGATTATCCGTGTCTCCGGTCTTTTAATTCCTCTCGTCAAGTTGCCTGCGCTCTCGCGCGCGGATATGGAGGGATTGCTTGATCTTTTTCTTTCTGCCGAAACGAAGGCGGAATTTGACAAGCGCAAGGAAGTCAATTTCGCTTACAGTAATCACGCCGGTCACCAGTCTGTTGGTCGGGTGGGGATGCGTTTCCGTTGCAATGTTTTTCTGACTCTCGGCAAAATCGGCATAGCCATGAGATTGGTGCCCAACAAAATTAAAAGTTTCGAGGAACTTAATCTGCCGCCGATTCTCGAGACTTTTGCCAGGCGCCAACAAGGTTTTTTCTTGGTGGTGGGTCCGGCTGGGGTGGGGAAATCCACCACTCTTGCCACTATGATAGAAACTATTAATCTTGAACGGCTTGAGCATATCATTACCATTGAAGATCCCGTGGAATATATTTTTGAACCCAAGAAGGCGCTTATTAACCAGCGCGAAGTCAAGCTTGATACTCCCGATTTTCATGCCGCTCTCCAGGGAGTTTCTCGTCAGGATACCGATATCTTGATGATTGGCGAGATGCGCGATCCCGAGACAATCTCCACGGCGGTTACCGCCGCTGAAACGGGGCATCTGGTCTTCTCAACCCTGCATACCAATACCGCCGGCCAAACGGTTGACCGTATTATTGACACTTTCCCGGCCGACCAGCAGACTCAAATACGTATCCAGTTAGCAGGTTCTCTTTTGGGCATCTTTTCTCAGCGTCTTATCCCGCGTATTTCCGGCGGTCTTGTTCCGGCCTTTGAATTGTTGATAAATAATAACGCGGTGGCAAACTTGATTCGTGACATGCGCACTCATGAGATCAACACCGTCATTGAAACCAGTTCGGAAGAAGGAATGATTGACCTCAACAGATGTCTGGCCGATTTGGTTAGAAAAGGGGAAGTGACTGTCAGCAACGCTTTTCAATTTTCTGCCAATCCGAAAACGCTTGAACGCATGATATGAAAAAAATTTTCAATTTTCAATTTAGAATTTTCAATCAAAACTAATGTTATTCAATTATCAAGCTCTCGAAAATTCTGGCAAACGCGCCTCCGGCTCCATAGAGGCGGTCTCTCTCGACGTAGCTGTCGGCGCTCTGCAAAGACGCGGGCTGATTATCTCGGAAATAGAACCAGCCGACAAAGAATCATGGCTGTCCAAAATAAAATTTGGCTCGGGTGTTTCGCACAAAGATGTGGTGATGCTTTCGCGCCAAATGGCAACGCTTTTTGAAGCGCAGGTTTCCGCTCTAAAAATATTTACTCTTCTTTCATCAGAAGTGGAAAATCAAACTCTTAAGAAAAGCTTGGTTCAAATCGCGGATGATCTCCAGGCCGGTAGCAGCATCTCTAAGGCGCTTGCTAGGCATCCGGCCGTTTTTTCCGATTTCTATGTCAATATGGTCAGGTCTGGCGAAGAAACGGGGAAATTGAGCGAAACCTTCAATCATCTAGCCGACTATCTTGATCGCAATTATGAGGTTATTTCCAAGACGAAAAATGCTTTGATTTATCCGGCTTTTGTTATTACTGTCTTTATTGCGGTCATGGTCTTGATGTTTACGGTTATTATTCCCAAAATAAGTCTTATTATTATCGAGTCCGGCCAAACTGTGCCGATTTACACCCAGATTGTGTTTTCTGTCAGTGATTTCTTTGTCAATTACGGCGTGATTTTACCCGTGATCTTTGTAGTAATTGGATTTTTTGTTGTGCGATATACTCGCACGGCCGAAGGTCGATCAGCCTTAGCCCGTTTCAAACTGGAGATTCCTTATATAGGCAATCTTTATAAGAAACTCTATTTATCCATCATTGCGGACAATATGAATACCATGGTTCTCTCCGGCATTCCTATGATTAAAGCCATTGAAGTGACCGCTTCGGTAGTCGGCAACGAGGTCTACAAAGAGATTCTTGGCGAGAGCCTGTTGGCGGTCAAAGGAGGCAGTTCATTATCCCAGTCACTTTCCCAATATGAGGAAATTCCAGGCATTCTTGTCCAAATGATCAGAGTCGGCGAAGAATCGGGCGAATTGGGTTCGATTCTGGCTACTATGGCTCATTTCTACCAGAGGGAAGTTATCAATGAAGTGGATACTTTGGTGAGCTTGATTGAGCCGGTTATGATCGTCCTTTTGGGTCTAGGGGTGGGCGTCCTTTTGGCTTCCGTACTTATCCCCATATACGACATTGCGAATTCTGCTGGCTTTTAGAGTATAATGAACATATTCACTTAAAACAGGTGATTTATCAGTTAAGTATAAAAAATTAGCAAATCGATTATGAATAAAGGAAACAAAGGCTTTACCCTCATCGAACTTCTGGTGGTTATCGCTATCATCGGTATTCTCTCATCGGTGGTGTTGGCTTCGTTGAATACGGCCCGAAACAAAGGCAATAATGCCAAAATAAAAGCTCAACTGTCTGGCGCGCGAGCGGCGGCTGAAATATTCTACGATAACACAAGTAACACTTACACGGGGCTTTGTACTGCTGGTGCCACAAACCCAATGGATAAATATCTAACCGCCGCTAATTATCCTGGAACTCCGACGATTACGTGTAATACAAGCGCAACGGCCTATGCCATGTCTGTTCCTCTATCTGTAGCGGAGGGAACGAACACCAATTGGTGTATAGATAGCTTCGGTAATTCCAAGGGTAGGTCAAGTGTTGCTCCGGCTGCGGGTACCGAGTGTTAGTAGGGAATTTACTGCTTAAATTTATGTCAAACGAAGACAAGGGGTTTACCCTCATCGAGCTTTTGGTTGTTATTGCCATCATCGGCATACTCTCGTCCATAGTACTGGCCTCATTGAATACCGCACGAGATAAGGGTAGCGATGCCAAGATTAAATCACAGCTGGCGGGTTTGCGCGCTTCGGCAGAGGTCTACAACGATTCAAATGGTAATTATGGCCCCGCTGTTTCTGACGAATGTTCCAGTGTCTTCTTTGTAGATACGGCTTCCGGTATGGATAAGTACACCACACAGGCCAATTACCCGACGGGCGCGACTCTTTCCTGCCACACAGATGGCGCCGCCTACGCGGTTTCCGCATTACTCTTATCAACCAGTGCCGGAGAGGCTTGGTGCGTTGATAGTACTGGAGCATCTAAACAGACTCCGGCCAATCTCGTAGACGGAGAAGTTTCTTGCCAATAATGACAGAAAGAGACAAGGGCTTTACCTTAATAGAACTTCTGATTTCCATTGCTATTATTGGCATAATTTTTTCTATAGTTATTGTTTACATGAGCGACGCGCGCGGCAGAGGTAATGACACGAAAGTTAAAGCCCAACTTTCTAGAACGCGTTCTACTGTAGAACTCTATTTTTCCAATAACAACAATAGTTATAATGGTTCCGCCGGCAACATTTCTGGCCCCTGCAATACGCCCAACTCTATGTTTACCGATACTGCTTCAGGCATGGCCACGTATGCCACTCAAGCCAATTATCCGACCGGCGCCACTCTTACTTGTTACTCTATCGCCAGCGCTTACGCCATGTCGGCTCTCTTGCCGGGGGCAGGCGGCACTAACTCATGGTGTGTAGATAGTTTAGGTAATTCCAAGGCTCGTTCCATGCCCATCACTAGTACCGTCTGTTGAAATAAATTACCGATACTCGTCTGATATACTTAAAGAATGACCACGGCCATTCTTTTTGTTTTGGGCACTGCTGTTGGCAGTTTTCTCAACGTCATCGGTTCGCGTTGGGGAACAGATGGAGTATTAAGCGGGCGATCCCATTGTCCTAGTTGTCGGAAAAGTCTCAAATGGCATGAACTTGTGCCTGTGATAAGTTTCTTGATACAGAAAGCTAGGTGTCGAGGATGTCAAGCAAAAATCTCTTGGCAGTATCCAGCAGTCGAAATACTAACTGGGTTAGTATTTGCGACAATTTTCAACCTGCCTGCCGGCGAGGCAGGTTTACAATTTTCAATTTTGCAAAGTCTGCTTTTTCTGACCATCTTTTGCATTTATATCATCATTGTTATTTATGATATTCACCATAAGATTATTCCAGACAGACTGGTCTACCCGGCGATTTTATTGTCGGTTGTCAGTCGTTGGTTGTTGGGAAACTCTCCCCTCGACTGGTTCGCTGGGCCAATCTTATTTGTTTTCTTCGCATCAATCTGGTTTCTTTCTCGAGGAAGGGCTATGGGCTTTGGTGATGCCAAGCTTGGTTTATCTGTCGGCCTTTTGCTTGGGGCTGCGCAAGGTTTCTCCGCTATCGTTCTGGCTTTTTGGATTGGCGCTCTCGGCTCTTTAGTGTATATTTTTTTGAACAAGGCGGGCCTGCCTGCCGGCAAGGCAGGCTTCCTTAAAAATGCTAAAAGCCTTACAATTAAGAGCGAGGTGCCGTTTGCCCCCTTTATCGTTATAGGGGCCTGGATTTCTTTAGTGTTTCAGTTTGATATACTCCATGTCGCATTATTTTAAAAATTCTCGTGGCCTGCCCGCCGGTTCGGTGGCGGGATTTACTTTGATAGAGCTTTTAGTCTCTATCAGCATCATATCAATGATTTTGACAGTGGTCGTTTTAAATCAATCGACTTACACTGATAGCGCCGCGCTTACTAATCTGGCCGATGAAATCAGCTCCACTATTTCTCAAGCTCAAGTCTACGGTATAGCGGTTAAAGAGGTTTCCACCGGTTCAAATACATTTAACGCTTCCTACGGTCTGGCTTTCAGTCTTTTGGGTTCCGGCTCCAATACGGCCTATATTTATTTTGCTGATCTGGATGCGAATGTGGTTTACACAGGGACTTGGTCTTGCGGTACTTCCGAATGTTTAAAAAAAATCGACATTACCAGAGGCAATGTGATAGATAAAATCTGCGCTGTTAAAGTTAGTGGTACGGATAATTGCAATATAAGCAGAACGGATATCAGTTTTGCTCGTCCCAATACCGAGGCCCAGATTGTGCTTTTTAACAGTAGCGGGAATCCCTCCTTTCTCAATGCCAATGAGAAAGGGGTTAGAATTGAGTTCAGAAGTCCTCGTGGCTCAATCAGATCGGTTACAGTTTATTCTACCGGTCAAATATCATCATTATGAAAAAGGGATTTACTTTAATTGAATTAATGGTCGCTGTCTCCATTTTTATAATTGTGATGACTATTTCCATGGGTTCAATTATCGGAGTCTTTGACGCCAATCGTAAATCAAAATCTTTAAAAACAGTGTTGAATAATCTTAATTTAACTGTCGAAAGCATGGCCAAAGAAATGAGGTTTGGCAAGAATTATCACTGCGGTTCGGGTACTATTACGGTGCCCCAAAATTGTCCCGGTGGTGATAATCTGATGGGCTTTCTTTCTAGCGACAATCTTCAAATTATTTATCGTTTAACTGGTACCACTATTGAAAAATCTGTAAATGGTGGTACCTACGTTGCTGTTACTGCACCGGAAATTGTCATAGACAATCTTACTTTCTATACGCTTGGCGCCGGTACAAGCAACACGCTTCAACCCAAGGTAATAATAAAAATTCAAAGTCACGCCGGTGCAAAGACCGGCCGGTCGGATTTTACATTACAAACTTTAGTCTCACAGAGAGCGCTTGATATATGAAAAATAAAGGGTTTACCATTGTAGAAAGTCTCGTGGCCATTACGGTGTTGGTCTTGGCAATCACCGGAACGGCCAGCGCCATACAGACAGGCATTTCATCTTACATTTTTTCTAAAGACCAGATTGTCGCTTTCTATCTTGCTCAAGAAGGATTTGAGCAAATCAGAAATATTCGTGATGAAAACGGCCTGTTAAATCAGAATTGGCTTGCCGGCATCTCTGCCAATTCAAGTGACCCATGCTATTTTGGCAATGCTTGCATCGTTGATCCTATTAATAGCAATGTTCCCACCCGCTGTAGCGCCGGCCCGGGGAATTGTCCGGCGCTAAGGCAAGACACATCAACGGGTTTTTTTGGTTATAATCTTTCTTGGCCGGCTACCGTATTTAGAAGAGAGATTATATTAACGCAGATAAATGCCAAAGAGATTTCCATTCAAGTAACGGTTAATTGGTCGAAAGGTCTTGTGAATAGAGAATTTAAGGCCAAAGAAAATCTTTTAAACTGGCAACAACAATGAAAAAAAACGGTTTTACACTTTTTGTCGCGATTGTTGTAATGGGCACGCTACTTTTGATAGCGGCGGGAATAGCCAGTTTGGCGGTCAGACAGGCGCTCATATCCGCTTCCGGCCGCGAATCCCAACTCGCCTTTTATGCGGCCGACACCGGTATTGAGTGCGCTCTTTATTGGGATGTTCAGAATCCCGCCGGCGTTAGCGCTTTCTCTACCTCGACCGGTTCAACCATTGATTGCAACGGTTTTTCCTCTACGGTCGGAGGAAGTCCATTATCCACGTTCTCTTTTACTTTGACTCCAGAATCTTATTGCGCAAACGTTACGGTGACAAAAGTCTATGTAGGCAGTATCCTAAAGACTACTATTGAATCCAAAGGCTACAACACTTGTAGTTCGTCCAATCCTAGAAGAGTAGAACGCGCCGTGCGCGCCACGTATTAATGATGCCGAAGGTTTCGAAAGATATAACTCAACGAGCCAAGAAGCTGCGCGAGACGATAGCGCGTCACGCCGAGCTTTATCATACTTACGACCAACCGGAAATTTCCGATGAGGCTTATGACACATTACTGCGTGAGCTTGAAGAAATCGAACTGAAATATCCGGCATTGGCGGCTCCCGATTCTCCCACGCAACGGATAGGCGGAGAAGTGCTTGATAAGTTTGAGAAAGTGGAACATATCATACCTCAATGGTCCTTTAACGACGCTTTCGATGAAAATGATATCCGCGCCTTTGATGAAAGAGTCAGACGAATAATAAAAATCGCTCCAGAATACACCACAGAATTAAAAATAGACGGCCTCAAAATAGTTTTAACATATGAAAGTGGAATATTGAAACTAGCTGCCACCCGCGGCGATGGTCGCGTCGGTGAAGATGTGACAAACAACGTCCGTACTATTGGACCGATACCGTTAAAACTAAAAAAATCAGTTAATATTATTGTTGAGGGTGAGATATGGATGGCTAAAAGTATTTTCAACGCATTGAATCGAGAGAAAAAAAAGAGAGGTGAAGAGCCGTTTGCCAACCCTAGAAACATCGCCGCGGGTTCGATTCGTCAACTTAATCCGGCCGTTACTCGCTTACGCCGGTTGGACTCTTTCATCTACGACATTGCTTCATTGAATCCAAGGTCAGACCTTAAGGGATCTCAAGGTCTGACCTTTGAAACTCAAGAGGAGGAACTTAAACTTCTACAACGCCTTGGTTTTAAGGTTAATCCGCATTTCAAAAAATTCACCAATATCGACGGGGTGATTAAATATTGGAAATTGTGGCAAAATCAAAAAGATAAAGAGGATTATCTTGTGGATGGTGTGGTTGTTAAAGTAAATGAAAAGAGATTTCAAGATATCCTGGGCTATACCGGCAAGGCGCCGCGTTTCGGCATCGCCTTTAAATTTCAAGCCGAACAAGTGACAACCGTGGTGGAAGATATTACTCTTCAGATTGGCCGTACCGGCGTGCTGACGCCGGTGGCCGTGCTCAAACCGGTTGCGGTGGCCGGTTCCATCGTTTCGCGGGCGACGCTTCATAATGAAGATGAGATAAGACGCAAGGATATTAGAATAGGAGATACGGTGGTAATACAAAAAGCCGGGGATGTCATTCCGGAAGTGGTTAGGGTGATGAAAGAGATGAGAACGGGCAAGGAGAAGATTTTTAAGTTTCCCACACATTTTTCCCTTTGTGGCGGCGATGGGCGAATTGAACGCATTCCTGGCCAAGCGGCTTATCGTTGTGTGGCTAAAAATTCTTATGAACAACAGAGACGCAAACTGGAGCACTTTGCTTCCAGAAGGGTCTTCGATATTGATGGTTTGGGTCCGCGAATCATCAAACAGCTAATGGACGCCGATATTATTTCAAACCTCGACGATATTTTTATGATTAAAAAAGGTGATATGGCAACGCTTGATCGTTTCGGGGATAAATCCATAAATAATCTTTTAATGGCGATAGAAAAAGCGCGAACTGTTACATTGGCGCGTTTCATTGCTTCTTTGTCTATTCCACAAGTAGGAGAAGAGACCGCGCGTGATTTGGCTTCGTATTTCAAAACTGCGGGAAAATTTACGCAAGCGGGCGTGGAAGAGCTGGAAAAACTGGATGGAGTGGGTCCTGTCGTGGCGCGTTCTATCACGGATTGGTTTGCCAATAAGGAAAATAAGAAACTTTTTACCCGTCTATTGAAACAAGTACGTGTCGAGCCTAGTGGTCAAAGCCGAGCTTTGACCACTTTGCCGCTTGCAGGTAAAAGTTTTGTGCTCACTGGGACTTTAGAAAAGATGTCACGAGAGGAGGCAAAAGAAAAGATTCGCGCGCTGGGCGGGGAGATTCGCGAATCAGTATCCAAAAATACGGACTACGTTGTGGCCGGCGCAGATCCGGGAGAAAAATTAAGCAAGGCGGAAAAATTAGGCGTAAGAGTATTAAATGAGAAAGAATTTTCTGATATGTTAGGATAGACCTTATGAATAAGGAAGAAGTACTAAAATTAGCCAAATTAGTGCGAATTAAGCTCTCGGATACGGAGGTCGAGATTCTTCCTAATGAATTTGAATCCATTTTAAATTATGTCGGTGAGGTCAAGAGGATCACTTCTTCAAATACTCAATTGTCTCCAGAAAATTTCTCAGTGAGAAATGTGATGAGAGCAGATGGTGAGGGGCATGAATCAGGCATATACACGAATAAAATTTTGTCAGAGGCTCCAGCAAGGGACGGCGATTACTTTCAGGTAAAGAAAATTTTGTGACTCCGGCAGAAATTAGAAAAAAGGATAAAGATATTCATGCCTTCCTAGAGGTTTTTGAGGACGCCAAGTCTTATGGGGAGGGTCCTCTAAGTGGCAAAACTATTGCGCTCAAAGACAATATTCTTTTTGAGGGGCACAAGGTAAGTGCTGCTTCGAAAATTCTGGCAAACTTTACTGCTACTTACGACGCCACGGTGGTAAAAAAGCTCAAAGATGCGGGGGCGATAATAGTCGGTCGTACTAATATGGACGAATTTGCTATGGGAAGTTCTACAGAACACTCTGCATTTGGTGTGACCAAGAATCCTCATGATCTTGAAAGGGTTCCCGGAGGAAGTTCCGGCGGGTCAGCTGCAGCAGTGGCAGCCGGTATGGCGAGTGTGGCTATAGGTTCTGATACTGGTGGCTCTATTCGTCAGCCGGCGGCTTTATGCGGAGTGGTGGGATTAAAGCCTACCTATGGCAGAGTTTCTCGTTACGGACTTATCGCCATGGCCTCATCTCTTGACCAGATTGGTCCGTTCGCAAAAACTGTTGGAGAAGTGGAAGAGGTTTATAACGTAATCAAAGGTATGGACCCGATGGATAGCACTACGATTTCTGACTCCGCCTATCCGAGAGAAAGAAAGTTTTCGAAAACAATTGGAATTCCCAAGAAGTTTGTCGAGAGTAAGGGAGTAAGTAAAGAAGTGAGGCAAAATTTTTCTGAAGCAGTGAAAAGATTCAAATCTCTCGGTTATACAATAAAGGATGTTGATTTGCCGAGTCTTACATATGCTCTACCTGTCTATTACATCATCATGCCGGCCGAGGCTTCTTCTAATCTGGCGCGTTTTGATGGAGTAAAGTACGGTCTTCACAAAGATGGGGTAAATAGTATTGACGATTATTTCGAAACTCGTGGAGAAGGATTTGGCCGGGAAGTGCGAAGAAGAATTATCCTCGGCACTTATGTTCTCTCGAGCGGTTACTATGATGAATACTATGGCAAGGCTGTTCAGGCAAGAAGTCTCATTACAAAAGAATTAAGAAATTTATTTAAAGATGTCGACCTTATGCTTACACCCACTACTCCAGGCCCTGCTTGGAAGGTGGGGGAGAAGAGCAAAGACCCTCTTGAGATGTATGTGGAGGACATTTTTACCGTGCCGGCCAACATCGCGGGTCTGCCGTCCATTTCTGTTCCATCCGGTTTGACCGATTCTTTGCCGTTGGGTATTGAGCTTACCGCCGGCCCCGGCCGAGAAGATAGTTTATTTATCGCTGGCAAAGAATTTTTAGGAGAATAATATATAACCATGGCAGACGAGAAAAAACCAGCATCAGCATCAGGAGGTAATAGTAATATCAAAACGACCGAGTATCTAATCTTTTTATTAGCGGGGCTCATACTTATTGGCGCAATTATTACAGCTTTAGTGAATCTTATCGGAAGTCTGGGATTTGGCAGTTTGAGCGATATCTGGACCGGTATAACGGGTTATTTTTACACGCATATCTGGCCAACATGGAAATTTGTGGCAGCAGTTATTAGTGCCTTGGCCCTTGCGGGCGCTATCTATAATTCGTGGAAACTTCGAGCGATTAATGTGGAAGAAAAAAAAATTTTTGACCCACCTTTGACTTAATGATTTGCCATGAGCATGTCGTCGAATGGTTGCGGGTACCCGATTTGCACGGATGTCTGCAGGTTATGAGCCTGCCGAGGTACTACTCCTCCAACCCGCTATGACCCGATGATACACTTTTTCTTGAGAAAAGCAAGATTCCGTAATATAGTATTTGAGTTGTTGCTCAATCGCCGGTGTAGTTCAATGGTAGAACAGAGGACTCATAAGCCTCAAACAATGGTCCGATTCCATTCACCGGCACTAAGACAGTACAAAGTTCAGTTTCAGAAAAATTCACCCGCGATGCGCGGAGCGCATCGTATGGTGGCACGGGATTAAATTCAACAACACGATTTTTTATAAATGCGTTCGAGCCGAAGATTTTTTGTGCGGAGGATTTTTTGAGGGGGAGGTCGGATGAAGCGACAGTTTCGCCAAGCATTTGCGCGTCTTTCAGCCAGTTTCGGAACTGTTCGAGCCAAGCAATTGTCCCTCGGCTCACTTCTCCTATTTTCTCCTCCAACGACTTCTTGCGGGACAGAAGCTCCGCCTTCTCTAAGCGGTAGGCATCGCGCTCAATATCTTGGTCAAGATATACCGAAAGAAGGCGTTGGAGTTTTTGGGAAATGACATCAATCTCCAGTCTCGTCGCTTGATTCGCGGCGGCCGATGCTTGGAGTGATTCCCGTTCGTCTTTGTCCGCCATCTTGGAAAGCTCTGCCGCCCATGCTTCCGGTATAGCGAATTGGTTGAGAATGTCCGAGAGCTGGCGGTCAAGCTCTTCCTCTCTAACGTAAAGCTGGGAACAGCGCACGGCCGACTTCTTCGTGCATCGGTAGTAGGTGTGTCCTCGCTGGACTTCCGCCGTAATCATTCTCCCGCACTCGCCGCAACGGAACAGGCCGCAAAGCGGACGTGGCTCGTTCTTCGTCTTGTGGTGTGGCCTCCCGTTCCCCTTGAGGATGTATTGAACTTTATCGAACAGACGCTTGGAGACGATGGGTTCGTGCTTGCCCTCGTATATCTCTCCGCCATACCGAAACAAGCCGCAATAGAATGGGTTTGTGAGGATGCGGGTGATCCTGTCCCGATGGTAGGCGTTGCCGACTTTGGAGAAGAAACCGCGCGAGGCGAAAAACTGCGATATGTCCTCAAGACGTGAATTGTCCTCGGCATACAGCTCAAATGCGGCCTTGATGATTCTTGCTTTCTTCCTGTCCACTATAATCGTCTTCGTGCGCGGGTCGTTGATGTAGCCCACGGGAGAGAGTGAGGGATACTCGCCGCGCTTCACTTTCTCATAGAGGCCTCGTTTTGTGTTTGCGGCCAAGTCGAGAATATACTGGTTGGCGACGCCAAACTCTACGCTCATCATCAGAACGTTATCGGTTGGGTAATAGCCCCTGTCGTTCGTTGCTATATGCTGAATGACGCCCTGTTGCAGAAGCCAACTCACTTGTCCGCCGTCCACCGGATTGCGGGCGAGCCGATCCAGTTTCCAGCATACGATGCCTTGCGCCTCTCCTTTCTGAATACGTTTCATCACCTCATTGAAGACAGGACGACCGGGCACTTTCGCCGATTGCTTCTCCACGAACTCTGCAACGACGTGAAGCTCTTGCTCTTTTGCCAAAGCGCGCAAGACGGCGAGCTGGTCATCAATAGACCGAACCTGCTTGTCTTCGACATCCGTGGATTTTCGGGCGTAGAGGAAGTAAGGGGTGTTCATAAGGTATTACCATATATAGTAATACTACCTGTATAATATAACAAGCGATATACTACCCAGTAATGACAAGCGAAGCCGTGAAGCTAGGTAAGAATCTACGGCGTATCCGTATGGGGAAAGGTATATCGCAAGGAGACATTGTTCGTGCGCTTGGTATGGGGCGTGGTTTTGTGAGTAATATTGAGAACGGGAAAGGAAATCCCACACTTACAACTATAACGAAGTTAGCAAAAGTCCTTGGCATACCAATTGAAGAGTTGATTAAATAAAACTATGAACGACAACGATCAAAAAATTAAATGTCCGAAGTGCGGTGAATCAATCTCGATTGATGATGTTTTAACACATCAAATTGGAGAAAAAATAAGAAAAGAAATTGAAATTGAGCAAAGGGTAAAAGAAACGGAAATCGCCAATAAGCAAAAGGAGTTGGAAGCACAGAAGGTCCAGCTAGAAGAAGCAAAGAAAAATACGCAGATTGAAGTTGATAAAAAAGTTGCAGAGAAACTTGCAACAGAAAAAGTTACTTTTCAGAAAGAAGCACAAATAGTGGCTGAAAAACAAACCGCGGCAGAGATAAAGCTCTTGGAGGAGCAAGTGAAGGATAAGGATAAAAAATTGGAGCAGGCGAATGTCGAATCTCTGAAGGCTCGTGCAGATAGACAAAAACTAGAAGAAGAGAAGAAAAACTTTGAGTTGGAAAAGGCAAAACAAATCGAAGAAGAACGGAAAAAAATCGAAGAAGGTGCTTTCGCCCGTGCAGTAAAACAAAACGAGTTAAAAACATCCCAGTTACAACGAAAACTAGAAGAAACTGAAAAAGAAAAACAAGCGGAAAGAAAACTACTTGAAGATCAAGTTGCGGAAAAAGACGCGAAGTTGAAATTGGCAATTCAAAATGAGATTGATCTCAGAAAGGAAAAACAAAAACTTAAAGACGAGAAAGATGCTTTTGAAATAGAAAAGGTGAGACAGTTAGATGTCGAAAGGAAAAATATAGAGGAGGCGGCATCTAAGAAAGCGACTGAAGCGCAGCAATCAAAGATTGATCAGCTTAATAAACAACTTTCTGATGCTACAAAAGCAAAAGACGAGTTGGCGAGAAAACTAGAACAAGGTTCTCAACAAACACAGGGCGAGGTTTTAGAGTTAGAACTGGAGGAAATTTTGAAAGTTGAATTCCCCCACGACGAAATTATGCCTGTACCTAAAGGTGTAAGCGGAGCCGACGTCATTCAAAAGGTAAAAGATCATTCTGGTCGGGTGTGCGGACAAATCGCATGGGAATCGAAAAAGACTAAGGCATGGAGTGAGGGTTGGATACAGAAATTGAAAGATGATCAGCGAATGATCAAGGCAGATTTGGCCGTGATTGCTTCTGCGGTCTTGCCGGAGGACGTAAAGGGATTTGTATTCCGCGACGGTGTATGGATTTGTGATATTAAACTGATAGTCGCGTTGGCTACAGCCTTGCGTATAAATTTGCTAAACGTTAGTCGCGAACGTGCAATGTCGGTTGGAAAAAATGAAAAGATGGAAGTTCTCTACTCTTATTTAACTGGCGTGGAATTTAAACAGCGGGTGGAAGCGATTGTTGAGGCGTTTTCTAATATGGATGAAGGACTAAGAAAAGAGAGGACGGCGTATGAGAAAATCTGGTCTGAGCGGGAGAAACAAATTAAAAAGGTGATTACCAATACTGTTGGCATGTATGGTGATTTGAGTGGATTAGTTGCTCTGCCTCAAATAAAAACCCTAGAATTAGGAGAGGAAGTCGTTAAAAAGCCGGAAAACATATGATGAAAATCATAATACCAAAACAATCGAATAGTAGTATTACCGAGGAAGTAGTTATAGAGCTTGGTGATTACACAATCCTTGCCGGAGAAAATAATAGCGGTAAGACCAATTTAATCAAAGCGATAGAGAGCCATAAGGATTTAGAAGCTTACATAAAAATTTTTGTTCCTGCTGAACATATCCAACCCCAAAATGAGGAAGTAAAAAATTCAGCAGCTACGACCGCATTTTATAAGCTTTTAAAGACTATCCTAGAGCCTATTTTTAATAAAGATTTGTTAAAGGATTTAATAGATAAATTTAATACGTCAAAAAATAAAAACGATTTTGTTACTAATGTGAACAAAATTTTAGGAGATTTTGGTGTAGAAAAGAAAAAATTTGATGTAAAAATTTCAGAGGACAAATTTAAAGAAGACCTCATTATTAAAATAACAAAGGCTTTTGTCAAAGATTTATATGAAACAGCTATAGATGAAGTGGACTTCGAGAATATTGGGATGGGGACACAAAGATTAATTGTCGCCGCACTTATTAGATATTATAAGGAGAGCGGAATCGTAAAAGATAATAAAATATTAATAATTTTTGAAGAGCCAGAAATATATCTACATCCGAAGTGGAAAGAGGGTTTATTTAATACGCTCTTAAGTTTATCCAAAGAAAAAAATATACTGGTGTTAATAACTACCCACGATCCCTATTTTATAGAACTAGGTAAGGAACAAAAAATTTACCGAGTATATCGTAATTCAAAGAAAAAAGATGCAACAGACATAGAAGAAATGAATAATAAAGGATTGTTACCTTTTAAATCAGACTCCGAAATAAATTATCAGATTTTTGACATACCAAGCAAGGCTTATTTTCTAGAAATTTATGATCATTCAAAACGTAAGGCGGGTTATGATGCTAACGGGAAAAGTTATAAAGATTTTGATAAACATATGTTTGATACCTATTTCCAAGCAAAAGGAATGAAACAAGATTGTAAGGATGATTACAATAATGATTGTATGGCAATAACTAGATTGAGACATGATATTGCACACGGCAAAGATGTTAAGGCGACCCCAATCGATCTTAGAAAAGCAACTGAAGATATAATCAGTTTCTTTAATCAAATTAAGTAAAATTTAAAGTGAATAATAAGTATGCAACTCTCTAAATCGGAGTACATAATGTTTCTTAAACACCCAGCGTGGCTGTGGTTAAAGAAACACGATAAGTCTAAACTACCCGTACCAGATGCCAACCTACAAGCGACCCTCGATGCCGGTAATGAGTTTGAAGGCTATGCACAGAAGATGTTCCCCGATGGCGTACAGCTCGGCTTTAACGATTATGACGAATACTTGTCCCTACCGCAGAGAACTAAGGAAGTATTAGACAGCGGTGCTAAGACAATCTTTCAAGGGAGATTCGAGGCAGATAGTATTACTTGTATATGCGATGTAGTAGATCGAGCTGAGAAGAACACGCTTGATTTGTATGAAATTAAATCCAGTACAAAAGTTAAGCCGGAACATTATCCCGACTTAGCTTTTCAGGTAGTTGTTCTCGAATCAGCTGGTTTTAAAATAAATAAAGTCGCAGTTATACATGTTAACAATGAATATGTGAGAGATGGAGAAGTTGATTTTACTAAATTATCAGCCGTAACGGATATAACAAATGAAGTGCGCGAAATAATTGATGAGACTAAGAATAACATCCAACTTGCTCTCAAAGTTATTAACCTACCTAAATTACCTAACCCATCTCCGCGTTACGCTAAGCTTGGATCGTTCGGTGAATGGCTAGAAATCTATAAAGCTCTAGGTAATAAAATTGATCCGTACAGTATATATAATCTCATAGCCCCCAGCGTTAAACTCATAGGAGATCTTGAAGATTCAGGCATATCACTTATTAAGGATATACCTGAAGATTTTAAACTAACGCCAAAACAATTGGCGCAAGTAATCGCAACTAAGAATAATGAACGCATAATTAACAAAGAAGGAATTGAGAATTTTATTGAAACTTTAACTTACCCCCTTTATTTCCTCGATTATGAGACGGCGATGAGTATTGTCCCTCTCTACGATAAGACTAAACCATATCAACAGATACCGTTCCAATATTCTTTGTATACCATTGAGAAAAAAGGAGGCGAACCTAAGCATAGCGAATATCTACACAGAGATGATAGTCATCCAGTTCCGGGTTTATTAGGGAAACTTAGTGAGGATATCGACTCGACTGGTACTATTCTCGTCTGGTATAAAGCTTTTGAAACGGGACGCAATAAAGAGATGGCGCAGATGTTCCCGGAGTTTAGTGAATTCTTAGAAGATGTAAATAATAGGGTGATAGACCTAATGGAACCGTTCGCAAGTGGATTATTTGTAGATAAAGACTTCTTCGGTAGTGCATCCATCAAAAATGTCTTGCCCGTAATTGTTCCAAACTTAAGTTATAAACAATTAGACATTCAAGAAGGGGCTTCTGCTCAACGACTCTGGACAGATGCGGTTCTCCGAGATAAAAGTGATATTAATAAAGATAAATTATTCTATGATCTTATTGAGTACTGTAAGATGGATACTCTGGCTATGGTAGAAATTTGGAGAGTCCTTATTAGTTTATAAAAATATGAGGAGTTTGCCGATCCACTAAGTCGGCAAAGGTTTTCAACACGCGCACGGGAGGGTGGGGCAAGTGTTGGTATTCGTTTTCAACCTCCCCCTCAAAAAATCCTCCGCACAAAAAATCTTCGGCTCGAACGCATTTATAAAAAATCGTGTTGTTGAATTTAATCCCGTGCCACCATACGATGCGCTCCGCGCATCGCGGGTGAATTTTTCTGAAACTGAACTTTGTACTGTCTTAGTGCGTCTCTATGAAACTACTCGAGCATATTTTAGCAGAAATTGACCAAATTTAC
>CAZYVS010000007.1:0-33928 GCA_964651655.1 uncultured Candidatus Saccharibacteria bacterium
CAATACCCATGACTGCGGTTAAAAATACTATAGCCATTTTCGACCGATGAATCCCATTAGAGATAAAATGAAAAAATACTTTCCACACATTTCCATTTTCTTTCTCACTTTTGTACTCGTTTTCATGATAAGTGGTTTTCTTTTTCCACAAACTGTCCGTGCTGATTATTGTGTTATTAGCGGCATTCCGCAACCAGAAATGAGCAAAGAGGAGTGTGACTATGCAATTATACCGGGTTTTCCAAAGGGGCAATGGGTCCCCGGCACACCACCCACATACTCTTTCTCAGATTTTAAGGAAGAGCTTGCTAAGGGCCTTAGTTTCACTCGTATTTTTGATTTTCTCGCTGATGCTTTTTTGGCACCTCTAGGCTGGCTGGCCATTCTTATCCTTCAAATCGCGAGTCTCTTTACTTATCTAGGCGGTATTATTTTGAATTTTATCGTTCAAACCACCGTGGTAGATATGGCAAAAAATCTCAAAGATATGGATGCCATTAACATCGCGTGGAAGACTATTCGCGATGTCGCCAATATGGGTTTCATTTTCATCTTGCTCTACGCGGCGATACAAACTATTTTAGGCATAGGCAGTGACACTAAAAAGCTGATTGTCAATATTGTAGTCGTAGCCATACTTATAAACTTCAGTCTCTTTTTCACCAAAGTTGTTATTGATGCGTCAAATGTCTTGGCTATTACTTTCTACGATGCCATAGCGCCCGACGCCCTGACAAGCAATGTGAGTTTGGGGTTATCAAACAGTTTAATGGAGCCGCTAAAAATTACCTCCCTTTGGCGAATTACGAGCCCCAGTGATCTTTTTGCCGGGAAAAAATTAATCATTGTGGGAGTTATGGGAACTATCGTTTCTTTAGTCGCAGCTTTTGTTTTTTTCGCTGTGGCTATTATGTTTGCGATTCGATTCGTGGTGCTAATATTTGTCATGATTTTATCGCCTCTGGCTTTTATGGGCTACATATTGCCGCAACTTAAAAAACACAAGGACGAATGGGTACAGGCGCTTCTGGGTCAAGCATTTTTCGCGCCCATTTATTTTATGCTCACATGGATTGTGATAGTCGTTTCTCGTGGACTATTTGCCAGTGCTGGATTTACCGGTGCAGGAAGTACCGCCAGTATGGCTCAAAATTTTACCGGCATCGCCGGGGCAGACGGAAACTTTACCCCGCCTCCAGCAGGATCGTTGGCGCTTCTAATGAACTTTATCATCATGATTGTCTTTCTTATCGCCTCGCTTGTCATCGCCAAACAATGGGCCAACAAAGCCGGGCACGGCGTGCCCGGCCTCACCAAGTGGGCCACCGGCCTTGCCGGCGGCGCGACACTTGGTATGGCAGGAAGATTAGGGAGGGGTACGATAGGTAGAGCGTCGCAAGCCGTTGGAGAAAGTGAAACATTAAAGAGGTGGAGAGATAAGGCTGTCGCCCGTGGCGGACTAACAGGTTCAACTTTTGGTGCAGGAATTAGACTTACACAAGCAGTAGCTAAAAAGGGTGGCTCTTCCAGTTTTGATCTTCGCGCATCAGCTCTTGGTGGTCAATTAGATGCTGGCAAAGCACAAATGGGAGGATATGAAGCGGCGAGAAAGGAAGCAAACAAGAGAGAGGAGGAATATGCTAAATCACAAGAACCGTCTGATAAGGCGAAGGCAGAAGCTAAAATAGCAAGAGTTGCGGCTATTAAAGAAATTGACGCGGTAAGACAGGAAATAAAGAATCCTAATTTAACAGAAGAACAACGGGAGACTATTTTGAAAAGGGCCCTGAACGCGAGAAGAGAGAAACAAAGAGCCGACAATTTACTCGGTAATAAAGAAGATGTGGAGAGGAGAGCAAGAGCAAAGGAAGAGGACAGGAAGAAAAAAGTCGAAAACATCAGAAATAGTGAGGAATTAAAAGCCGCGGAACTTGCAGAGAGGTCGGCACAAGATACAGTAAACAGGCTTGAAGCCGAAGCAAAAGCGGCCATGGGAACGACTGACCAAGATAGACGTGAGGCCGAAGTTGAAGCTGCCAAAGAAAATCTTAAAACAACCCAGGAAGCGGCCAAGGAAATAAGAAGGGTAAATAGGGAAGCCATAGAGGGGGTAACCAAAACGTATGATCGTCAAATTACGGCTATTAAAGCAAGAGAAATTAAGTCTGCCGGCGACAAGAGAAAAGCGGCTCATGCAGACTGGGTGGAAAATTCATTGTGGGCTAAATTTGGGGGATATAATTACACCGCTGCCGCACAAATAAGAAAAGGGAAGAGCAATAAAGATAAATTAGTCGAAGCCGCCGCGGCGCTTGCAAAAGAGACATCCGAGGGAGAAAAACCTGAAGCAGAAACTCCGACAACTCCTCCGTCAACACCACCAGTATCGCCGACCGCAGGAACGACTCCGAATCCTTGACACGTAAAGTAAATTGTGCTATCTTGTAGTAAGGGAGGTTAAAATGAAAAGTTATCTGACATGGGAGGTTTGTAATGGAAACAATAATCAACTTCCTGTGTAAAACTTGCGGACATGAATGGGACCATGCCTGCTGGTGTGAATACTGTAGATACCAGTGGGATACTACTTGAATACTTGAGACTTTGGGCGGTTGAGACGAAAGTCGAAGCCGCCCTTTCTCTTTGTTTAATTAGCGAGCTTCAAGTGTTATTATATTGTGGTAAACAGTAGCCATTTATCATGAACGAAAAAATAAATTTATAGATGAATAACCATGAAATGTTGTGCTGTGTTTTATAATGATTTGTGATATGGTAATAATATGGAAATTCTAGATTCAAAACTTCAAAAACAAGTTAAGGTGGTTTCAAAGAAACTCGGCCTCAATCCTCGAGAGGTTGTAAATCACGCCGTTTCTTCTTATCTCGGTAACATAAAAGGGCTTGCTGATTTACAAAAAGAACTTCGTATCTGGGATGTTTTGTCTGCTGAGACTTTGCGAAAATATAAATTTTAAATATGAAACCGGGTGATGTGTACATCGTTCGCATTCCGGAACTCGGTACCCATGAACAAAGCGGGACGAGACCAGCGGTGGTTATTGCTCGAGTTACAAAAACTGTCGTTACAATTATTCCTTGCACTGGAAATAAACTTGCCCTCCGTTTCCCATATACACATGAGATAAGGCCAACAAAAAAGAATGGGTTGTCAGTTAATTCTATTGCGCTTGTATTTCACATTCGCGCTCTCGATTCATCATTCCTTAAGGGAAAAATAGGCGAACTTGATAAAAAGGTACTTGCAAGAATAAGACAACAGGCGAGACGACTTATCGGGTAAACTTTAGGGTGTGGCGCAAAAATGATTCTTGTAAAGACACAAACTAGAGTAGAATAAAGGTGCAGTCAGAATTATACCAACATCATGAACGAAACAAATAAACTTATAGAAGAACGGATTAAAACTTTGCCACCGAATTTAAAGCAAGCTATTGATAACGTGCCGTGGAAAGCACTGGTGCAAGAAATTGGAAAAACGAACGCATTGGATGCCGAGCAAATTGTTTCTCTGGAACAAGAAATTATGTTTATAATCTACGCCTTTGAGCCACCGACAAATTTTATTGCAAACATTGCACGCGAAGTCGGAGTATCAGAGGACGCCGCGTCTACTATCGCAGAATCAGTGGCTGATAAAATCTTTGACCCTATTTTACAAAAAAGTGAGGAATTGGAAAAATTAAACGAGAAAAAATCTGAACCGGTCATCACGCCCACTTCCGTCCCTGAAATTCCACCATCAAATCTTCCCATGGTTGAGAAAGGTGAGGTAGTACATGATGTGCCTCATGCAGAGCAACCGGATACCGGTCCAAAACCAAAAATCCCTATACAGCCAGTGGCTAAACCAGAGCAAGCAAAAGTATCTCTTCCGGATTATCGTTATCCGGGTGGACAGGACCCGTATCGAGAATCGTTAGTGTAGAATAAGGCCATGCGCTTTCAGGTCCCACAATTTATCGAAGTAGAGGACAAAATTTTCGGCCCCTTAACGTTCAAACAATTTATCTATGTGGCCGGTGGAGTTGGTATTTCTGTGGTTATTTTTCTATTTCTACCAAGATTTCTGGCTATTATCATTTCCTTGCCAATCATTCTTTTCTCTGTGGCGCTGGCTTTTTATAAAATCAACGGAAAACCTTTTGTCAACGCGGTTGAAGCTTTTTTAAAATACATCATGACCAACAAGCTTTATATTTGGAAAAAAACCGACAACCCACTACCAACAACCAACGACAAAAAAACAGGCACAAAGCCAATTCAACAGGTTTATGTACCCAAACTTTCCGAATCTAAACTCAAAGAGCTTACTTGGAGTTTGGATATTAAAGAGAACCAGAATCCTGTTACACAGGATTCTGGTTCTCTACCAACAACCAACAACTCACAACCAACAACATGAAGCAATTCAGGTTTCTTGATTGGAAAGTATATAAAGATTCTCAAAAATTATTTTCCTCACTCCTTCAAATAGTCAAAAAACTACCTAGAGAATATAGATACGAACTAGGGAGTCAACTTCTGAGATCGGGGTCATCAATAATACTTAATGTCGCGGAAGGAAGCGGCAAACAATCAGAGAAAGAATTAAATCGATTCATTGAGACCGCTCTTGGGTCCTCTTATGAAACACTGGCAAACATAGACATTCTAAAATCTAATAACTTCATAACCGAAGAAGGGTTTCTGGCGATACAAGAAACAATTGCTGATGTTTGCAGCCAGCTCGGTGGTTTTAAGAAAAAGTTAGATTTATGAATAAGTTGTTGGTAGTAGGTTGTTGGTTGTAGGTTATAATAATCTCATGTCCCCCAAAACTAGCGCCAGTCAAGAATTCATCCCCATCAAAGAAGTGCGCGATGGCATCGCCATCTTAAAAGATGGCGGCATGCGCTCAATCCTTTTGTGCTCATCTCTAAATTTTGCGCTTAAATCCGAGGACGAAAGAAAGGCCATCCTCTTCCAATTCCAAGACTTCCTGAATTCTTTGGATTTCTCAATTGAGATAGTGGTACAATCGCGCAAACTTGATATTCGACCTTATATCGCCTTGCTGGAGGAGAGGGGCCGGGCGCAAACAAATAATTTAATGAAGATCCAGGTTCGTGAATATATTGAATTTATAAAAAGTTTTACCGAAAATACCAACATTATGACTAAAAACTTTTTTATCGTGGTGACATACAGTCCGGCCATTTTAACCGTCAATCAGTCGGGTCTCATTTCTCGCTTTAAGTTCGGCGCCAAGAAAGAACAACCTGTCGCAACGGAAGCGAGTTTTGAGGAAAACCGCAGCCAGCTGGAAGAGCGCCTGTCGGTAGTTGAACAAGGACTTATCCGCACCGGCATTCGCGTGGCGCGCCTCGGCACCGAGGAGGTAATTGAACTTTTCTACAAAGCATTTAACCCCGGAGAAACCGAAAAGCCGATAAAAATCAGCTGATTATGAACATTTTTGATAAATTATTCGGTAAAAATAAGGAGAACAAGCAGGATATACGCTCAATCTTGCCCAAAGAAATTTTCGAAGCCAGTGTACTCGAACTCAAGGATATTATCGCGCCTTCGGCCCTGAAGGTTACTCCGAGAGAAATCAGTTTGGGTGAAAAAATTTTGCGCAGTTTCTTCGTGATTTCATACCCGCGCTATCTGTCCGAGGGGTGGTTTAGCCCCATCATTAACATGGACAGAGTTTTTGATATCTCTATTTTCGTCCATCCGATTGAAACTTCAAGAGTCTTGCGCCAATTCCAGAGAAAAGTGGCCGAGGTGCAATCGCAGATTCACAGTCGGGAAGAAAAAGGTCTGGTGCGCGACCCCAAACTTGATGTGGCTTATCAAGACCTTGAGAATTTGCGCGACCAACTTCAACAAGCGCAAGAAAGGCTCTTTGATGTCGGTCTCTATATCACTATCTACGGCGATAATAATTCCGAACTTGACAAAATTGAATCGGAAATCAAGTCCATTCTTGAAGCCAAGCTCATCTATGTTAAACCGGCGCTCTTCCAACAAGAACAGGGGTATAAAAGCACTCTGCCCCTCGGCAACGATTTACTGGAAGTGCATTCCAAACTGAATTCCTCGCCACTTTCTTCGCTTTTTCCCTTTACTTCTTTTGACCTGACTTCCGACAAGGGCATTCTCTACGGTATCAACAGACATAATTCGTCTCTGGTGCTTTTTGACCGCTTCTCTCTTGAAAATTACAACTCAATCGTGTTTGGTCAATCGGGCGGCGGCAAATCTTACGCCACCAAACTCGAGATTTTGCGTACTCTGATGTTTGATACGGAGGTGATAGTGATAGACCCGGAACGAGAATACGAATATATGGCGGAAGCGACCGGCGGGAGATATTTCAAAATTTCTCTTAATTCGGAGCACCACATCAACCCGTTTGATTTACCGGTACCGGGACCGGATGAAAGCGCCGCCAATGTGCTTCGTTCAAATATCATTAATTTAGTCGGACTCTTTCGTCTGATGATGGGTGGTCTCACCGCCGAAGAAGACGCCATCATCGATCGGGCCATTACCGAAACTTACGCCCTAAAAGACATTACGGCGGAATCGGATTTTCGAACCGTTGAACCTCCGCTGATGTCCGACTTTGAAATGGTTCTAATCGGTATGGAAGGAGGAGAGTCGCTTGCCCAACGATTTTCCAAATATACCAAGGGCACTTGGTCTGGATTTATCAACCGGCCTAGCAACGTGGACATCAATAAGAAATTCGCCGTCTTTTCTCTGCGAGACATGGAGGATGAACTTAAACCTATAGCCATGTACATCGTTACCCATTACATCTGGAATGTTATCAGAAAAGATTTAAAGAAACGTCTTTTGGTAATCGATGAGGCTTGGTGGATGATGAAGTCGGAAGACACGGCGTCGTTTCTTATGAGTATGGTTAAACGCGGGAGGAAATATTTTCTCGGGGTTGCCACCGTTACCCAAGATGTCGGAGATTTTTTGAAAAGTCCTTACGGTCTGCCGATTATCACTAACTCTTCCATTCAAATACTTTTGAAACAGTCGCCGACCATTATTGACGAGCTTCAGAAAGTTTTCAATCTTACCGATGAAGAAAAGTTTCTTTTGCTCGAATCTGACGTGGGAGAGGGTATCTTTTTTGCCGGTCTCAAGCACGTGGCCATCAAAAATATCGCCTCATATACGGAAGATCAGATTATCACTTCCGACCCTTCGCAAGTTTTAGCTATCAAAAAGGCGCGGCAAGAAGCAATAAAAAATGAGGATACGGCACTAGAAACCGCGAGAACGGAATTAAAAGAAGCTCAAACCACAATTAATACTAATGCCTGAAGAAAAGAAAGAAAAAGGATTAAAAGCTACGACCGTTTGGCTTATGATAGGGACCGCGCTCTTTTTCGACGCTCTTCAAATTCTGCTCGACTTTATCTTGATGGGTTGGCTAGTCACTATTTTAGCCTCTATGACTTTCTGGTTATGGTTTAAATTTAATGGCATCAGTTTTATGAAACCGAAGAGATTAATTGGAGGAATAGTGACAATACTCATAGATGTCATCCCGGTACTAGGGTGGTTTGCTTGGACGGTGTCCATAACTTCTTTCGCGCTAAGTTTGAAGATACAAAAAATTGTACCTGGGGCGAACATCACAAAATTAGGTATAATAAAGAAGTGAAAATTTACAATTTACAATTTACTCCGATTTTATCGAGAGTCCTCGACAAAGTCGGGACAATTTACAAAAAAATAGCCCTGATTTTATTGTTAATTGTTGGTTGTTTGTTGTTCGTTAGCACGCCTCTCGGTGTGCAAGCGCAATCAGTTGACCTTCTCTGGCAAGGCGAAACTTATGTTCCGCCCTTCTACCAAGGAAGGTCATTGTGGTCCAATCAGTCCAGAATCACTTTTTTTGCGATGACTCAAGGTCTAGGCAACCCGGCAAATCTTTATTACAAATGGACGAAAAACGGCACGGTGCTCGGCAACATCAATGGTGTCGGTAAAAATACTTTATCTTTTACTGATTCCATTCTCTCCAGACCGCAGATTATCAGGGTGGATATTCTTTCCGGAGAAAATGCCGTGCTGGCCAGCGCTTCTGTTTTTGCCGCTCCAGAATCTCCGATACTTGATGTTTATGAAAATAATCCGTTATACGGATTTATGTTTCATAGAGGCGTGGACCGGGAATATAGGTTTCGAGACAAAGAAACAACATTTACGGCCTTTCCTCTTTTCTTTAGCGTGTCCGGTCGCGCAGATAACACGATTAGTTATGAATGGCGCACAAATAATGGAGATGTGGAAACAAAAAATTCGGTCACTTATCGCGCTCCGGATAACGTGGCTGGCGCGTCGCAAATTCAAGTAAGCGCTTCAAACAAAGAAAAGATTTTACAGAGCGGAGGTAAAAATTTCTTAATACAATTCGGAAAAAATAATGAACAATAAACAATTTACAATCTACAAGAAATTTATACCATTATTGTTTGTTGTTTATTGTGTATTGTTTATTGATGCCCCCGCGCCAACTTATGGCGCGACCGATTACACGCTTCTTGCGCCCATTCCTTTATCCGGCGCCGGTTCCGCGCCCACCGAGACAACAACCGCGTCGCCGTATATCAGGGGCGTTTTTATGTTAACAATCGGCATCGCCACCGGACTGGCCGTGATAATGATAATTTTTGGCGGCATTAAATATATGTCCACCGACGCCTTTACGGGAAAGAGCGAGGCCAAAGAAACTATTCAGAACGCAATCTGGGGACTTTTACTTATCATTGCCGCGTGGCTTATTCTTTATACTATTAACCCGAAATTGGTAGAGTTTAATTTTAGTATTCCGATACAAACGAGGCCTGCGCTCACTGACATTGAAATTGAAGAAGTTGTGGCGGAAATTGACGAAAGAATAGAAGAGGGGGAATTTTCTCCTCCTGATATAGCAGAGGGGGCAGTGGAGAGCTTAGAAGAAGTGATTTACGATCCTGACTTAGAAGAGCCCCTAGAAATAAGGCCAGAGATTACTGTGAAAGTAGAGAAGGGGATTTTTTCAGAAAGCGAATTTGAAAAAAGACGAGCCGAAATAGATAGAACCCTAGGGCAAATGGGGCCAGCGGCACAGGCGCTTAGAAAAACAAATATAATTTTTGTTGGTAGAGAAACCTTCGACGAGCTATATGAAGAAATCTATCCACAATATCTAGAAAAAAGACGAGAATCATTGGTTCAAGAAGCTATCAAGGCTGGTATGCCCATAAGAGAGGCCGGAAGCCGTTATAACTCAATATCTCCATCGGAATTAAGTGGAGGATTTTTTGATCCTCACCCTAAAATAAATACGGCTGTTATTTGTGCGAATTGTTCACCAGGCGCGAATTTATATGGAGCGCCGTATGAACAAACAAGTCTCGTTCACGAGATAGTTCACGTCGCCATATACCAAAAATTAGGAAATCATCAAGGTAACGCCGAGGCGGTAAGTATTTTCAATGAAGCTAAGAAATTGGGAGGTAATTCTTTCGGAAGGAAATACGCAGAAACCAATCCAGCTGAAATGTTAGCCGAGTCTGCCAGCGCTTATGTGGTAAGTGGAGGAAAATTTAGGCCACCGAATGCACAGTCCGGCACGCCAGCGGGCAATAATTGGGACAAGCAAATTAATTGGCTTAAAAAGAATGGGATGATTAAATAAATTATAGGTTTATTGGTAACTCGCAAGAACTATTCTTGTAAATATCCGCACTAGTAAAGATTTGGTACAATTATAAAATGAAAACAGTATTTAGTAGACAATACGGGGTAGGCGGTTGGGCATTCGGTTTTTTTATATTTGGATTTTTATTATTTACTATCTACTATCTACTGCCTACTGTGTCTTTAGCCCGAACAGGCTACGAGCTTCTTGCGCCCATTCCTTTATCCGGCGCCGGTTCCGCGCCCACCGAGACAACAACCGCGTCGCCGTATATCAGGGGCGTTTTTATGTTAACAATCGGCATCGCCACCGGACTGGCCGTGATAATGATAATTTTTGGCGGCATTAAATATATGTCCACCGACGCCTTTACGGGAAAGAGCGAGGCCAAAGAAACTATTCAGAACGCAATCTGGGGACTTTTACTTATCATTGCCGCGTGGCTTATTCTTTATACTATTAACCAGAAATTGGTAGAGTTTAATTTTAGTATTCCGATACAAGCAATACGATCTGCTATCCCGGGCGGCGCTGCTGCCCCCTCTACTGGCTGTCCTACTTGCGTGGCAATTAGCGTGCCACACAAAACCATGGCCCAGAATGGCTGTGGACCAACTGCGCCCGGAGGAGCTTGCGCGATTGATAGCGCGCTGAACGATAGATTAGTGGAATTACAGAGTAGATATGGAACCTTTACGGTTAATGAGTCCTATCCTCCCTTCACCGCACACCGGGACCCGTGCCACAATAGCGGCACCTGTGTCGATGCCTCCATATCCTTATCAAACAATCAAAATATTAAAAGTTTTATTAATGATGCCAGCAACGTGGGCCTGAGGGCGGTTTATGAAGTTAAAGACGAGGCTACTGCCTCAAGTATAAGAAGTGCAACGGGTCTTTCAACTTCACAAGTAATAGTGGTGCCCACAATTAATGGGGCCCACTTTTCTATTTATAAAAATTAAAAATGAGAAAAACATATATTATTTCAGCAATAATCTTGTCGACAATTCTGATTATCTTTTTAGGATGGTATCTGTTGGTGCGAAGTCCGGAAATTCCTCTCGGTGAAACCGTTAAAAATAATTTACCGTTTGGTTCCGGAGATAATACAAATAGACCTCTTCCATCAAACAATAATGGATTGGGTGGAGATACTGCCAACAATGACGGCCAATCGTTTGATGAATTCGGGTCATCGGCAACCAATCTCTTTCGTATTTCCAACACTCCAATCGCTGGAGCAGTAATTTTCAAAAGAGGTATAGACACTATTACTCGATATGTTGACCGCGCGACGGGGCACATTTATGACGCCAACTTAGCAACGCTTGCCAAAACCAAAGTTACCAACCAAACCTTGCCTAAAGTTTACGAGGCCTATTTTAAATCTGATGGCGATACTGTTCTTATTCGTTCTCTCAAAGAAGATTCTGATGTAGTGGAGAATTTGGTGCTTTCTCTCGCGCCCCCAAAAAGCACTTCAACCCCTTCGACAAGCTCAGGGCAAGCCGACCCTCTTTACTCCATTTCTTCCACGCCGCTGCGTGGAAATATAACGGCTATAGCTGTAGGTTCAGGCAACACCCTTTTCTATTCTTTACAAGATACTTCATCCATCATGTCCTCGACATTCACCGGCACTGGCGCAAAAATTTTATTAAACTCTCCATTCACTAATTGGCGTTTGGCTGCAGCCGGGAACAGTCTGGTTGTGTATACAAAAGCCAGCATAAACGCATCCGGTTTCGCTTACACCCTAAACACTTCAAACGGAGCTTTTGTAAAAATTCTCGGCCCATTAAACGGATTGATAGCAGTTCCCAATACTGTCGGTAATCAAGTACTGTATTCGTATGTTGAGAATGATAAAACAAGATTATTTGCAAAAAATCTTACCAATAATACTTTGACTGAAATATTACCAACAACTTTTGCCGAAAAATGTGTCTGGAGCACTAAACAGGCCGGCATCCTATTCTGTGGCGCGCCGATTGATGAATTGGGGACCGAGGAACCGGATAGTTGGTACAGAGGGGCGACTCATTTCTCCGATCGCATATGGCTATTTGACACCAATAATGACACCGCTCAAGCCCTAATGGAACCAAAAATTAAATTGGGTGTTGATATTGATTTGATTGAACCCAAACTTTCTCCCGACGAAGACTATCTTGTTTTCATAAATAAAATCGATCTGTCTCTCTGGGCCCTTAGATTAGAGAGCTTTTAGCTGTTAGCTACTAGCTTTTAGCTTAAATACTATTTGAAAGAAAACGTAGAACTAAGTTTAAAAATAGGAGGGATAGTGAATAATGTATGCCCACAGGCAGACGAGGTTTCTATTGCAATAATTGATCTCAAAAGTTCTGAACCACAAATTGCTGGATACAACATGGACCATTTCATCTATCCAGCAAGTATCTATAAAATTTTTATAGCGGCAGAGATATTGAGGCAAGTAGATTCTGGACAGAGAAGATTAAATGATATCGTTGAAATCAAGTTACTCAATGAAGTTGATAAAGATAATCCGAAGTTCTTTCCTAAAAGTACGCACAGAGACCATAGACCACTTCTAAAGGCCGAAGAGAAAGTCACCATAGACTATCTGCTTGATCTCATGCTTACTAGAAGTGATAATACCGCTTCGAATGTCCTTATGGATGTGGCTGATAGAGAGAATGTCAATAATCACATTATCCTGCCGAACGGATGGAAAGGAAGCGAAGTGACTAGGAAATTTCTTGATAGATTAAAGGAACAAGAGGAATATCGAGTATCTAAGATTACTGTTTCCAACGTAAGACATCTTGCTGAATTTTTCTACAAAGTCGAGACTAACCAGTTAGTAAATTTGTGGGTTTCAGACAAGCTCAAGGAATATATGTTGAGATGGAATAGAGATAGACGGAGCGGGTTAAATCTTCCTGAATTCAAGAATTATTATCGCAAGGGTGGTTGGCTTGAGATCAATAGTTATAAATGGAATATTTATAAAGGCATAAAGTCTTCTTACCAGAAAGGTTATGCCATAATTAGATATAGTGGTGATGCTGGAGTAGTAAGTGGTAAAAACTCTCATTATGCTATCGCGTTACTAACTATAATGAAAACTAAATGGCCGTGGATCAAATTCCCAATGAAAAAGTTGGCGAAACAAATTCATAACACGATGGAGTCGAGATAAAAAACTATGCCAATAAATTCATATAAAGATTTGTTGGTTTGGCAGAAAGGAATTGAGCTATCTAAGCAAGTGTACATATTGACGGAAGGATTTCCTAAAGAAGAGGTGTATGGGCTGACATCTCAAATGAGGCGCGCCGCAGTATCTATCTCCTCTAATATAGCGGAAGGAAAAAGTAGAGGCACAAGAAAAGACTTCGTGCAATTTTTAAGAATTTCAAATGGTTCAGTGGCCGAGCTACAAACTCAAATTGAAATCGCAAAACAATTACCAAAAACGTGTATATTCTCTTATAGAGAAATGGAAAATGCCCTTAGTGAAATTACAAAGATGTTGTCTGCAATGATTAGAAAACTAAGTCTTCCTAAGCCAACAGCTGAAAGCTAGTAGCTAACAGCTAAGAACTTTTTGTAAGTTTACGTCTTATAAAAAGTTCTTGGCCGATACTAAAAAGATTGGTGGTAAGCCAGTATAAGGCAATGACACCGGAAATGTTATAGGAAATAAAAAAAACTATCACTGGAAAAAAATATTTCATTTGAGTTTGCATGCTTCTGGTGAGATTGTCGCTAAATGAGTTTCCCTTCGGCGGAGTTTGGCTTTTCGCAGAAATCTGAAATTGAAAAAAAGTGGAAACCGCCGCCAAAAGAGCCAGCGAAACACTTTTGCTTGTCAGATCAAGAAAGCCCAAAAGGGCGGTATTTATATGCTCCGGCGCCGCCACAAAAGAATATAAAATGGACGCGTCAATCGCGGGAAATTTAAGAAAAATTTGATATAGGGCAAAAATAATGGGAATTTGAATAATAATTACAAATATGCCGGAAAAGGGGTTGACTCCTTTTTCTTTATAGAGAGCTAGGGTGCGCTTCGCCTGCTCCTCGGCGCTATCTTTATACCGCTCCTTAATTTGAGCCAAATCGGGGGCGATAGCGGCCATCCTTACTTGCGCCAGCACCGCCTTTCTGGAAAGCGGAAATATAATCAGACGAACTAAAATAGTGAGAAGAATAACCGCCACACCGGCGTCAGCCCACGGTAAAATTTTAAACAAAAGCGCCAAAACATTATAGAGCGGGTCAAAGAAAAAAGTATGGTAGAGAAAAGACATTTGGATATTATAGCTTATTAGCCGTTAGTTTGTTAGCTAATTAGCTTTGAAGCTAAGAAGTTTTTGAAGCTCAACTTCTAAGGCTTCTCCTTTAATTTCTTCGGCTCCCGGCTTAGCAACAATAAAATAGGTTGCCGGTTTAAGATGAGAAATAAATTTTTGCAATATTGGGCGAACGCGTCGGCGAATTCTGTTACGTATAACCGCCTTCTTGGAAATCTTTTTTGAAACAGAGATTACCAGCGTAACTCTATCAGCCGGAGTCACTCGTAGATAAAAATAGGTCATCAGACTGAAAGACGCGCCCGCCCCTTTCTTCTTCTGTTTCTGATCACTCTCCTACCGGCAAATGTTTTTTGCCTTGAAAGAAACCCGTGGGTTCTGGCTCGTTTGCGTTTTTTTGGTTTGTATGTTGTAGACATTTTTCTTTATGGTGAGCTTGTCGAATCTATTAACAGGTTATAAACACATTATAAACATTTTTGGGGTCTTTCACAAGTTTCCATCGGAATCTTAAAAGATATACTATGTTTTATCGGGCGAATTCTTTCATGGACTATAAACAACTTTGGCAAAGCGTTTTGGTGGAGATAGAGCTAAACATTTCAAGCGCAAACTTTACAACCTGGTTTAAGGACACTCGCATAATTAAGGGGGATGGGGGAGTTGTGGTTCTTTCGGTACCGAACGCTTTCGTTAAAGAGTGGCTTCTAACTAAATACCACAACACGATTCTAAGAAGTTTGAGGAACTTGGAGAGTTCCGTCCACGCGATTGAATACGTGGTCAATAAAGAGGGGGTTCGCAAGAAAGAGGAAAAATCAGACAGAGAGCTTCACACTAAAGAACTACCGCTACCGGAGATTGCCATAAACAAAGATGACAACTTAAATCCGCGCTACACTTTTGAAACTTTTGTGGTCGGTCCCTTCAACGAGTTGGCCCATACCGCCGCTCAAGCGGTGATCAAAAGACCGGGGATTATGTATAATCCGCTTTTCATATACGGTTCTACCGGCCACGGCAAAACGCATTTAATTCAGGCGGTCGGCAATCATATAAAAACCATCAATCCCAATAAAAAAGTTTATTACATGACTTCCGAGCAGTTCGGCCAGGATTGTATGAGCGCGCTTCAAAATCAGAGAATGTCCGTTTTTAAGGAAAAATATCGTAAATATGATGTTTTAATTGTCGATGATATCCAATTCTTCTCGGACAAACAGAAGTTTCAGGAAGAATTGTTTCATCTATTTAATACTTTATACGATAATAACAGACAAATTATATTTTCCTCCGATAAACATCCGTATTTTATTACCGGCCTTGAAGAGAGATTGAAGTCGCGACTCTCTGCCGGCATGACGGTTGATATTCCGGCGCCGGATAAAGAATCCCGAATGGCCATTATTTCCAGAAAGGCCTCCCAACAAAACATTGTTTTATCCCCAGAAATTATAGATTATCTCGCCCACACTATAAACGGAAATATCAGAGACCTTGAGGGAGCTGTTAATACTTTACTTTGTCACACCCAACTTAAAAGCAGCAATGAAATATCAATGGCCGACGTTAGAAATTATATAAAAAACAACGTCAAACCCAAGAAAACCGTGGCCATAAAAGACGTTGTCAGAATTGTCTCTGATTTTTATAATATTAAAGAAGGCAGTATTTACGAAAAAACCAGACACAAAGAAGTAATCCGTCCTCGCCAAATCATCATGTACATTTTACGCGAGGATTTTAATATTTCTTACCCCTCAATCGGTGAGAAATTGGGGGGGAGAGACCACACTACGGTAATCTATTCGTGTGAAAAAATAAAAAGCAACATTAAGGTTGACCAGTCGTTGTTGGAAGAGGTCAGCCAAATTAGAAATTTACTAACTGTGTAAGAAGGTGTGGAAAAATAATAAAAATAATGTTGATGAATTGTTTAAAAAATAACTTAAAATTAAATTGATTGTAAAAAATATCCGAATTCTATGATTTATCCTCAACCCAACCAAAAACAGATCCTGAAAGCGCAATCAAACGGCAACGTAAAATTAGTTGTGCACATATTCACACCCCTAATAATAGTAATAATTTTTATATATGAAAATAGAATGTATTAAAGAACAACTGGATGAGGTGTTAAGTAAGGCGGTTAAAATAGTTGGTAAGGCTATTACCTTACCAGTGTTGGTGGGTTTTTATTTAGAGGCTCGTCAAAACACTCTTTCAGTTAAGGCGACTAATTTAGATTTGGGTATTTCTATTGTCTTGCCGGTTAGGGTTATTGAGCCTGGTATTGTTGTGGTGCCGGCCAATACAATTTCTTCCTTCATTTCTTCTTTATTTAAAGATAAAAATATTATTCTTAGCACTAAGGGGCAGGTGTTAGAAGTGAAAACCTTAAATACCAAAACCAACATTAAAACCCTTCCCTATGAAGATTTCCCCATTATCCCGGAAATAGACGAGGGGAAAACCTTTTTAATCCCAACCAGAGATTTAGTTTTCGGCATAAAATCTGTTATCTACGCGGCCGCGACGGGGAGCATCAAGCCGGAATTGGCCTCAATCTCAATAACGTATGATGAAGGTTTTTTGGTTTTCGCGGCGACGGACTCGTTTAGGCTGGCTGAAAAAAGAATAAGAGTGAAAAAAGTTCCGCATTTTAAACAAATTCTTATCCCGCAAAAAAATGCCGCAGAAATAATAAAAATTTTTGATAGGGGGGACGAAGAAATATCAATTTCTCTGGAAGAGCATCAAATGGGTTTGCGGGCGGGAAATGTTTATCTGACTTCACGCGTCATCGAAGGAACCTTTCCAGACTACAAACAGATTATTCCCAAGGAAACAATTTCCAAGGCGGTCTTGCTGAAACAAGATCTGATAAACTCCCTTAAAACAAGTCTTATTTTTTCAGATAACCTCAATCAACTGACACTTAAACTTTCTCCCCAAGCAAAGAATTTTGAAATTGAGTCGAAAAATTCCACCATAGGGGAAAGTGTTCAGACTGTTGAAGCGGTTTTGGAAGGAGACAACCTTTCCATTAATGTTAACCACCGATATTTTGCAGATTGTTTTCAATCAATTACCACCGACAGTCTCTCTCTTTCTTTCGGTGGTCAAGCCAAACCGATAATTGTCCAAGGAGTGGGAGATACAAGCTTTCTTTATTTGGTGATGCCCATGAATCAGTAATTTAATTCGGAGAATCGATATGGTTGAGGGAGGTCCAAAGATTAACGCCATATTCCCAATTTTTAAACTGGGAATCACTCGTTGGGTCTTGAGGTATGGGGCCGCGGGGATTGTTTTTATCTACCCAATAGAGAATAGAATGGAGGCCGCCGGCGGTCCAATCGCCCCGCAGAACCGGTTTTAATTCGGTTAAATCTTCCGGTTTGGGCGGTATAAAAGTTTCAATCGGAAATTGAGGCAGTATTTGTTCCATATACTCACGCCACAACGGGGCGACGACAAGTCCAGAAACTTTTTTCTCCATCGGACGGTTATCGTTATTGCCCACCCACGCGCCGACCGTAAGGTTGGGGGTATATCCTATGATCCAGGCATCGCGATAGTCGTTTGAGGTGCCCGTTTTGACGGCCACAGGACGGGTGGAAATATAAAGAGCGGAGTTTGCGCCAAAACCCGGTGTCCGCGCGGCGTTATCCGCGAGAATATCCGTCACAAGACGCGAAACTTCTTCAGATAATACTCGTTGAGGAGATTGCATATATCTGTCTATGACGTTGCCGTCCGCATCCTCTACCCAGAGCACGGGATTATATCGGTTGCGGACACCGTCGTTGGCGAACACGGAGTACGCTGAAGTCATATCAAGAAGAGAAACCCCCCCCCCTCCCAACACCAATGACAATCCATATCGTTCCGGTTCATTAAGCGTTTCTATCCCCATATCTTTGGCGGTTGAGATTGAGTCGCTTATTCCGGCCAGATAAATCCCCTGGACCGCGGGAATATTTACCGATTGGGCCAGAGCGTTTCTGACCGTCATTGGTCCGCGGAATCTGTCATCATAATTATTGGGGGCGTAACAGATATCGTCCGTGGTAAGGTTGTCCGGCGCGCAATTGGGGGAGAACTGAATACGAGTGTCGTAAAGAATGGTTTGGTCAGTATAGCCTTTTTTAAACATAGTTGCGTAAATAAACGGCTTGAAGGTTGAGCCGGGCTGACGGAAACCGGTGGTAACGTTGAAATTTCCGTCAATCTCTTTGTCGAAATAATCGCGTGAGCCGACCATCATTAAGATACCGCCGCTTTTAGGATCAATGGCCACCATTCCATTATTCTCGCCGTTAAATTTTTCTTTATTTATAACGCCGTATTTTCTTGATACCGTCTCGGCCTTTTCTTGAAGAGAGTAATCCAGAGTGGTGACTATTTTATAGTCGCCGTTTTGTAGGGCGTCTTCACCGTATCTTTTTGCCAGATAGTCAAGAACAAAAAATACAAAATGCGGCGCTTTAATGCCGCCGGTATCAAGCCGCGGGTTAAACGCCACCTTTTCTTTAACCGCCTTCTGGTATTCCATTTCCGAAATAAAATTATCAATGAGCATTTCATGAAGCACTAAATTTTTTCTTATCTCCAATTCGGAAATATTGGGGCCATAAGGCGAATAATATGTCGGCGCCTTGGGCAATGAGGCGAGATAAGCCGATTCGGCCAAAGTAAGATCAGACGCTTGTTTGCCAAAAAAACTTTGCGCCGCTTCTCCTATGCCATAAATTGTTCCTCCATAAGAAATCTCGTTTAGATAGAGGGACAAAATCTCATTTTTTGTCAATATCTTTTCCAGCTTAATGGCTAGAATCAACTCTTTTAATTTTCTAGTCGGGGTTTTATCTTTAGTAAGAATTGAGTTTTTAACCACTTGCTGGGTAATGGTTGAGCCGCCCTGGCTGAAAGAAAGAGTGCTCAAGTTTACAAGTATGGCCCTAAGAAACGAGGTCCATTGAAATCCGTTGTGTGAATAGAAATTTTTATCCTCAATGGCTACCGTTGCCGCTACGGCATAGGGCGACATATTTTCAACCGCCACTCGTTCTCTTCTCTTGTCGCGCGACAGGTCATAGAGGAGAATTTCTCCGGTTCGGTCGTAAATCTTTGTTGACTGGTCGATTTTGCGCTCGGATATGTCTTCCAGGGCCGGGATGCGAAGCGAGGCTGCCCATAAAATAAATATGCCTGAGACAATTAAAACCAGTGTCGCGATTACCAGAACGTAGTTGGAACGATGAAATTTTTTAGCCATTTCCTACAAGGAAGTCCATTCTAGCATATTTCGCTTTTGAGCCGAACATGCTAAATTAACTAGTATGGATAAAGAAATAGAGGAGCTGCTTACTCGCGGGGTGGAAAGGATATATCCCGACAAGTCCGCACTTGAAAAAGTTTTAATGTCCGGTAAAAAAATCAGACTTTATTATGGTATTGATCCAACGGGCAGCACCCTGCATCTTGGCCACTTGGTTCAACTTCTTAAATTAAGAAAATTTCAAGATCTTGGCCATGAGGTAATAATTTTGATCGGTGATTTTACGGCGCAAATTGGGGACCCGACTGGCAAACAAGCAACCAGGAGACCGCTTACTCACAAACAGGTGCTGGAGAATGCAAAAAACTATAAAAAACAGATTGGCAATATTTTGGATTTAAAAAAATCAAATATCAGATTCGCTTATAATGACAAATGGACAAACAAACTCGCTCCAGTAGATATGTTGGCATTGGCCTCTCATTTTACGGTGTCAAATCTGCTCACAAGAGACATGTTTCAAGAAAGAATTAAGGCGGGTCGAGAAATTTACGTCCATGAATTTCTTTACCCTATTTTCCAGGCATATGATGCGGTGGCAATGGATGTAGATTTGGAAATCGGTGGCAATGACCAAATGTTTAACATGCTTGCGGGTCGTGACTTAATGAAAAGAAAAAAGCATAAAGAAATGTTTGTTTTAACCACAAAATTGTTGGCAGATCCTACCGGTAAAAAAATGGGGAAAACTGAAGTAAACATGATCGCCTTGAGTGATTCGGCCGATGATATGTTCGGTAAAATAATGAGTTGGCCTGACGATATGATTGTTTTAGGTTTTGAAATTTGTACTAATCTGGATTCTGGCGACTTTGTACAAGAAAAACCGTATGATCAAAAAATAAAACTTGCTCATGCAATTATCTCGGTTTATCACGGAGAGAAACTTGCCGAGGCAGCAGAAAAAAACTTTATTGAGACCTTCTCCAGGGGTGGTATTCCGAAAAATATCGAAACGGTAAAGATTAATAAAAATACACCACTGGTCGAGGTTTTTTTAAAACATAAAATAGTTTCTTCCAAAACGGAATTTAACAGGCTCAGCAAGGCGGGAGCTATTAAGGAAATAGGAAACGGCGTTTACCGTATCGGTAAACGCCGTTTCCTTAAAATCGAGGCGCCTTAAACCTACATTTCCTCGATATCGTCCATCAGGTCTTCTTTGTCCAGCGCGAGCTCGTCATCAGCCAAATCATCGATGCTGTCGGTTTCTTCATCCATGACGTCTTTGCTCTTCTTAATATTGTGAGTAGATTTAAGGTCGGAATCTTCTTCCTCAACTTCATCTTCATCTCTAATATCATCATTCATATTGCAAATATCTAATTATTTCTAATAAAAATGCCCGGTTCCGTCATGGACATTTTTGAATGCACTTATTTGTATCAGATACTCTTTTTTGTTGCAAGATGAGTAATCCCCAGGGCGATGGCGTCCACTTCGTCGTCCAGTCTTTTGGAAGATTTTTTGGGCAGGTCGATCAATTTTTTGACCATCATCGCCATCTGAATTTTGTCTGCCCGGCCATATCCCGTTACGGCAATCTTTATTGCTTGCGGCGAATATTCACAGATTTCCAATCCGACCCGTGTCGCTTCATAAATAATTACTCCACGAGCCTCAGAAACTTTTAAAGCATTAGTGGTATTTTGGTTGAAGAACAAACTCTCGATAGCCAAGGATTGCGGTTTCCATTTTTTAATCACTTTGCGTACAATTCCTCCTATCTTATGCAAGCGCTCATAATGGGGAAGTTTGCGGTTCGTTTCAATACAATGCGAGTACAGAAGCTTTTCTTTATTTAGAACAGCGATTCCCGCTCGATCAAATCCCGGGTCGACGGCCAAAATAATGTCAGATTGCATTTGTGTAAACGTCTTGAACCTCGTCATTATCTTCAAGTTCTTCAATTAGCGTTTCCAGTTTCTTTTCATCATCATCTAATAGTTGAGTGGTAGTGATTGGTTGTAAATTATTGGTTGCCGGGTCTTTTTTAAATGCCCATATGGCGGAACCCGGCGCCGCAAGCGAGAAGCCGTGTTTGGAAAGAATGAATTTAATTTCTTGAGCCGCCTTGTTTCTATTGTCTGTCAGCGCCTCTATCACCAGGGCCGAACCGCCCGGACCATAAGCTTCATAAGTTATGGCTTCTAACGATAAAGCATCAACGCCCGAACCCTTTTTAGTGGCGCGCTCGATGTTGTCGGCAGGCATATTGTATTCTCGCGCCTTCTCTATGGCCGCGCGCAGAACAGGGGAGGTGATATCACCCTTTGCTTGTTTGGAGGCGATTGAGATAAGTCTGGCCATTTTTGAGAAAATTTTAGACTTGGCCGCATCCGTTATCGCTTTCTTGTTTTTAATCTTTGACCATTTATTGTGACCGCTCATAGGAGTTTCTTTTGTAAATTAGCCGGAGGGGCTTTGCCGAGATGGGCATAAGCGTGCGCGGTGAGCGCGCGGCCGCGCGGAGTGCGTTCGATGAAACCAAGTTGTAGAAGGTACGGTTCATTGAATTCTTCTATGGTTGCTTCTTCCTCCGAGAGCGCGGCCGCAAGAGTTGAAAGTCCGACTGGACCACCGGCAAATTTTTCTGCAATTACCTCGAGCAACTTTCTATCAGACGGGGAAAGCCCCTTCTCATCTACGCCCAAAAGTTTCAATGAGAGTTCAACAGTTTCTCGATCAAGTGGTCTTGATTCGACTTGCGCGAGATCGCGGGCGCGTTTAAGGAAGTAGTTAGCGGTTCGCGGGGTGAAGCGCGAGCGCTTGGCAATCTCTTTTTCCGCCCCCTCTTCTATTTTCACGCCGATAATCTTCGCCGACCGGCGCAAAATTTCCGCGATCTCAATTTCGGTATAAAAGTCCAAACGAAACACGCCGCCAGAGAAACGGCTGCGCAGAGGCGAGGAAATCATTGCCACACGCGTCGTGGCCGCCAGCAAGGTAAAGGGCGGCAACTCAAGTTGAATCGTGCGGGCCGACGGACCTTTGCCGATAATAATGTCTAGCACCCCCGACTCCATCGCCGGGTAAAGCACTTCCTCAATCGTTTTATTTAATCGGTGAATTTCATCTATGAAAAGAATATCGCCGGCAGTGAGGTTGGTTAAGATAGAAGCCAAGTCGCCCACTCTCTCTATTGCCGGGCCCGAGGTGATTTTAATAGCGCGTCCAGTTTCTTTAGCCACCAAGTGAGCGAGAGTGGTCTTGCCGAGACCCGGGGGACCGTAGAACAAAACGTGTTCCGGCGGGGTACCCCGTTCCGTAGCGGCCTGAATCAGAATTTTTAAATTATCTTTAACCGCTTTTTGCCCCACATAATCCCGCCAGCTTGAAGGTCTAAGTTCGTTGTCCAAAAAAGAGACATCTCTCGGCTCGCCCTCATTCTCTATTTTTGTCTTATTTTTTTCTTTGCTCATCTCGTTGGGTTGACATAAAAAATATTATGTGCTAGACTATAGACAGGTCCAGACCATAAATCTCTAAGCGACGTGCCCTCCGTGGTATTTGGACTTTTCTCTAAGGACGTTTTTGGTGTTTCGTTAGCGCGAAATTTCTGATGCCATCCTTGAAAGATTCGTTTAGCCCCGCTTCGGCGGGGTGCTGCTTGGAGATTTATGCGCTGGACCTCGCCAGAACGGAGCAGGCTCCGCCTTACATTACTATACTGACGAGAGGTCCACAACGCGGTCAAGTTCCTCTATTGTGGTCACACCCGCAAGCACTTTAATAATACCGTCTTCAACTAAAGTTAGAAGCTTCTGATTTTTTGCCGCCTCGCGGATATCGCGTTCGGACGGATTGGTAATGACCGCTTTTTCTATTTTGTTATCAACCAGAATGGCTTCGTAAACGCCTATTCTACCCTTAAATCCAATACCGTTGCATTCCACGCAACCGACAGCTGTCCACAAATGTTCCTTCTGAATATTTTCCAGATAAGCGGAGTCAAGAATGCGCGCGAGAATGCTATCGACGGTCTCTTTATTTTTACCTTCAAGAGCGACCTCTTTTTTGCATCTTTGGCATAATGTGCGCATCAGTCGTTGGGCGATTGAGACATTTAAGGCGGAACTGACAACCTTAGGATTAACTCCGAGATCAAGCAACCGCGGGAAGGAGCCGGCGGCGTTGTTGGTGTGAAGGGTAGAGAGCACCAAGTGGCCGGTTAACGCGGCGTTGACGGCTACTGCGGCCGTTTCGTTGTCGCGAATTTCTCCCACCATGATTACATCCGGATCCTGGCGGAGAGCGCTGCGCAGACCTTCGGCGAAGCCGTAACCTTTTTCTGATTCCGCCTGTGTTTGAACAATGCCCTCAAGATGATACTCTATCGGATCTTCTATGGTGACCACTTTAATGTCGGGGGTATAGATTTTCTTCAGAAATGCGTAGAGGGTCGTAGTTTTCCCGGAACCGGTCGGGCCGGTGGTCAAAATCATTCCGTTCGGTTTTCTGATTTCCTTTTTTAAAATTTCCAAGAGGCGGGGATGAATCCCAAGCGCCTCAAGTTCAACGGCAATGGCGTCCGGATTCAAAATACGCATGACCACCGATTCGCCGTATGGACCCGGAAGGAGAGAAGTGCGCACCTCAATCTCGGTGTCAACAAGTTTAATGGAAAAGCGCCCGTCTTGCGCCTTCTCTTTGACGTTGAGTTTGAGTTCGCTTATTAATTTGATGCGAGACAGCAGCAGTTCAAAAGTTTCGGAATCGAAATGAAGAATATCGGTCAGAATACCATCGAGCCGATAACGCAGGCGCAAATCTTTTTCCTCCGGTTCAAGGTGCGCGTCGGAGGCCTTTAAGCTGATGGCGCCGGCCAAAATAATTTCCAAAATTTTTGAAATACGATAAGCGCGTTTCATCGAGAGAACTCCTTCAATTAATTTTTTTACATCGGCGAGCGACGTCACCTTCCTTGTTATCTCAAGAATTTCTTCGTTGGAAATGTCGAGGGCCCCGGATTTTGTTTCCATGGAATATGAAAGGTCTTTGTATCTGTCCCAAACTTTCTCCAAACTCCGGTGTGAGACCATAAAGACTTCCGGCAGATAACCGCGGCGTCTCAAGTCCTCAATAATTTCTGCCGTTTTTTCATTTTCAGGCGAAAGGACCGCCACATCGATTTTTTTATCTGTGGCATCAAAGACTGCGATTTTGGCGCCGCGAGCGTCCGTTTCTTTGATAATTCGCAAAGCGTCGATATTTATAGGATGTGTTGAAAGGTCAAGGTAGGGAACTCCGTGATGGTGCGAGAGAGAGGCGGCGAGCTCCTCCTCCTCTTTTCTATGCAGGGCGCGCACACGCTCCTCCTGTTTTTCTTCATCGAATTGAACCATAGCCGTATTGTACTATAAAAAGCTTAATCTAAAGCTTATTTTAACTGCTTGACTTTATAATATTATCTGTGGTATAATTAAGATAGAAAAAACGCACAGGAGGATGCCATGAAAAATATCTTTTTTGTTTTGTTATTGGTGGCGAGCGGTTGCGCGGTTGTGCCGGTTAGACCTTACGCCGTAACCGGAGGGTTTGGTTTCTATCAAGTCGGGGTGACGGTGCGTGTGGTGAATAATTGCACGCCGTTCCTCGATTTGGAAAGGGTCGATGGGATTGAGGTGAAAGGGTTGCCTTATGGTAGCTCGGTCACTGTTCATATGACATCGACTCCTTTCTCGGGCAGTCAGCGACAATTGTCGCTGACTGCCAAGGGTTACGGGTCGAACCGAGAGTACCTCGGTTCGGCGACCAGAATCTTTCACGTGAGCACTTATCAGGGCTCACGAGAGGAAGTCTGGGAGGTGGATCAACTCCGCCTTCCAGGTGGTCGCGGTGGATGCAGATAGGGGCGGGAAATTCCTGCCGAACCCCGCACCGAGCGCAAGCTCTGGTGCGGGGCTTTTTGTTGCCAAAATGTTAAAATGCCTTTATGCGTTATCTTTCTAAAAGTATCGAAGATACTAAACAAATCGCCCAAAAATTCCTTGATACTGTCGAATACATAGGCGGGGGCTATGTAGTGGCGCTTGAAGGTGATTTGGGTGCAGGCAAAACTGCTTTTGCGCAAGAAATCGGGAAGACTTTGGGTGTGGCGGAGAATATGCATAGCCCCACTTTTGTCATAGAAAAAATTTATCAAATAAATTGGCGAGGGTTTAAAAATCTGATTCATATCGACGCTTATAGATTGGAAGGCGATTTGGAACTTCTGCATCTCGGTTGGAATGAAATTATCAAAGAGCCCGAAAACTTGATTTTGATAGAATGGCCGGAAAATGTCTCCAACATCATCCCGAAAGATGCCAGACAAATTCATTTTAAATTTATCGATGAATCTATCAGAGAAATTGAAATTTATGAAAGCTAAACAGCTAGCAGCTAAAAGCAAAAAGCTAATTTTATTTGACGCGCATGCCATTATTCACCGCGCGTATCACGCCCTGCCGGAGTTTACGACTTCCACAGGTGAACCGACCGGGGCGCTCTACGGTCTCTCTGCCATGCTTTTAAAAATTATCGGCGAACTCAAGCCGGACTTTATGGCGGCTTGTTTTGATCTGCCGGGGCCTACCCATCGTCACGAAGTCTATGGTGCCTACAAAGCGGGTCGCGCCCAAATTGATGATAGTCTGATTCTTCAATTGGAACGAGCCAAGGATGTCTTTAGCGCTTTTGGTATTCCCATCTATTCCCATCCCGGTTTTGAGGCAGATGACATTATCGGTACCATTGTTGAAACAGTCAAAGGTCGAACCTTTAAAAATTCCCAAGGTTCGACCTTAGAAATCATTATAGCCTCCGGTGATATGGATGCTCTACAACTTGTCGATGGCAAAAGAGTTCAGGTTTATACTCTGAAGAAGGGTATCAGCGATACTATTCTTTATGATGAGAAAAAGGTGGAGGCCAGATTTGGATTCGTTCCCAAACTACTCGTTGATTACAAGGGTCTGCGCGGCGATCCGTCTGACAACATCATTGGCGTAAGAGGTATCGGGGAGAAAACCGCCACCGCATTAATACAAGAATTCGGCACCATAGAAAATATCTACAAAAATCTAGATAGGGCCAAGGTGAGCGATCGTATTAAAACTCTGCTTAAGGAAAATGAAAAAGAGGCGCTCTTTTCAAAAACGCTGGCCACCATTCGCGCCGATGCGCCGATTAACTTTGTTTTGCCGCCGGAATGGCGGGAACATTTTGATCTTGGAAAACTTTTGGGTCTGTTCAACAAGCTTGAGTTTAAAACCATGGGTGAAAGAGTTAAACAATTATTGGAGAAACCAGATATTACTCGAGAAACCGATAATCCTCCGGTACAACACAAGACTTCTATTAGAGAAGAAAAGGAGTTGCGTTTGGCGCTTTGGGTTATAGATTCAAATCTGACCAATCCGACGCTCGAGGAAGTTTTTAGATTTTGTAAAACTAATAATATTGAAGAAGCCAAAAGAATCATTGAATCCGAACTTGATAAGCGGAAAGTGAGGTATGTTTTCGAAGAGATTGAGAGGCCAATTATGAGTGTGGTCGAAAAGATGGACGAAAGAGGCATCAAAATTGATACAAAAATTTTAAAGAATCTTTCCTCTGAATATCATCAAGAAACAACCCGTCTTGAACGGGCGATTTGGAAAGAGGCCGGAGAAGAATTCAACATTAATTCCCCTAAAATTCTCTCCCAGATTCTTTTTAACAAACTTCAATTGGTTGGCAAAAATCAGAAAAAGACATCCACTGGCGCTCTCTCGACAAAGGAATCGGAACTGGAAAAACTTAAAGACAAGCATCCGATTATTAATTTAATTTTAGAATATCGCGAGCTGGCCAAACTCCTCTCCACTTATATTGATGCCATACCGCCCCTGTTGGATACGAACTCTCGTTTGCATTCCACTTTTCTTCAGGCCGGCACCACCACGGGTCGCATGGCTTCCAATAACCCAAATCTTCAAAATATCCCAAACAAAACTCTCTTGGGCCGAGCGATCCGCCACGCCTTTGTGGCGGAAAAGGGCTTCAAACTGGTCTCGTTGGACTATTCGCAAATCGAATTACGCATTGCCGCCATACTTTCTCAAGATAAGAAGTTAATTGAAATATTTAAGTCTGGGATTGATGTGCATGCGGGCGTAGCGATGCGCGTTTTTAAGGTTCCGCAAGAGTCGGTAGATAAGGGCATGCGCACGAGAGCCAAGACCATTAACTTCGGCATTCTTTATGGCATGGGAGTAAACGCTCTTAAAACTAATCTCGGTGTTGACCGCAAAGAGGCGCAAGAATTTTATCATAAATATTTTGAAACGTTTGCCGGTCTCGCCGCCTATTTGGATAGAACAAAGGCTGAAGCCGCGCGCCAAGGTTATACGGAAACCCTTTTTGGTCGAAGACGTTACTTTTCCGGACTTAAGTCGCCCTTACCGTACGTGCGGGCGCAGGCGGAGAGAATGGTGATTAACGCACCGATTCAGGGTACTCAAGCCGATCTGATTAAAATTGCCATGAAGAAAATCAACAACTATATCAAACAAGAAAAACACGAGAATGATATACGTTTATTGCTTCAGGTGCACGACGAACTGGTTTATGAAGTGAAGGATTCTTTGGTAGACGAAGCCATTAGTCATCTCAAGCAACTAATGGAAACGATCCTGCCTGCGAAGCAAACTTTCGGTGTACCTATTGTGGTCGAGGTCGAGATAGGGGACAATTGGGGCGAAATGACACGTATATGACGGAAGAGTTTTATCACAAAAATATCTTTGGAGATGTCGTTGATATAAACTTGACTGATGAAGAAAGGCCAGACCTCAATACTGATTCCAAAGGTCTGACCTTGAGGAGTCGTCCAGAGTTTAACGTTTTTACTTTTACCGATGCCGTGGGTTCGCGGCAAAAGAAACAGGCCTGGATTCTTTTTAGAAAAGCTCTGTCCTGTGGTGTTTCTGCCGAAGAAATTTTCTATAAACTAGTCTGGCAAATTAAAATCATGCTTCTGGCCGCCAAGACCAAGAACGCGGGCGAGGCGGACATGAAAACCTTTCCATATAACAAAGCCAAAAATTTTCTTAAAAATTTTAAACTCGGCGAACTTGAAAGTCTTTCGGAACGTTTAGTGGCCGGTTATTGTCTGGTCCGTCGAGGGGGAGGGGAAATGGAAACGTTGGTAGAAAAAACGCTTCTAAACCTTTGAGCCGGAGGCCTTCAGTAGATTTTGAAAAAGGGAAGCCACGGTCATTGGCCCGATACCGCCCGGGACCGGTGTTATGGCCTTCACAACCTTTTTAACTTTCTCATAGTCAACATCACCCACAATTTTTTTACTTGCCCCGAGCTTGGTCGAGGAAGTCTGGATGATATTGATACCTATGTCGACCACAATTTGATTTTTGGCAACATGTTTTTTGGTGATTAATTTAGGTTTGCCCACCGCTGTTATCAGGATATCGGCGCGTTTCGTTTCCTTCTCTAGCGTCTTCGTATCTTTATGACACATGGTTACGGTAGCCCCTTTATTTAATAAGGCGAGCATAGCGGGTCTGCCGACCAAAGACGATTGTCCCACAATCACTATTCTGGCGCCGACTAATTTAATTTTGTATTCCTCAAGCAAATCAATAATTCCCTTCGCTGTGGCAGGAACAAACGCTTCATTGTTATCGAATAGGTGCTTGGTGTTGATGGCAGTTAATCCGTCCACGTCTTTTCTATGATTAATAGATTCGAGCACTCTTTCAATATCAAAATGTCTGGGTGCTGGCAATTGCACCATGATACCGTGGATAGAAGCGTCATGGTTGCATTTAAGAATATAAGAAATTATTCGGGATTCTTTTACTGTGTTGGGATATTTTTTATGCAGAACGATAGCACCGATTTTTTCCGCAAAAGCTTTTTTGTTTTTAATATAAGTGTTTGACTCCGCCAAATCGCCGATCTGGATAATTACTAGCTTTGGCTTAATTTTTAAATTCTTGATTTTTTGGGCGAGTTTAAGAGCCACCAAACCACTTAACTTTTTACCGTCTAAAATTTTTGCCATGAAATTATTTATTCCAGATATCTGTGCAGTATTCTTAAAATAGTTCGAACCAATTTCGCCGCCTGCGGCGGCGAGAACCCTCCGCGAAAAATCCGAAATGCGGCGGAGCCGCACCGCTGACAATTTCAAGTTTTTATCGAGTTAATCATAACTCGATTCACCGAATTTTTCAATCAAAAAGGAATGGAAAAATTCAGTGCTTTGGTGGTAAATTCTTTGAAAAGAAAAGAAATAGGGGTGTGCGCAGATTGCTCCACGCACACCTCCTGGTATTGATGTACTGTTGACGATCAGACGGCAGCGGCTTCGCGCTTCTTTCGCCCGAGAAAAGCACAGTTGCCGATGCGACTCGCACGGATGGTGCCCTTCGCCAGACGGTCGAGGAGCATGCGCGCCAGCGGGCTGTTGAACTTCTCGCAGTGGAAGCCGCCCGCACCCACCGAGAGAAAGATGCAACAATCGTGCTGTCCCGCCTTGCAGACGGTCTTCTCGGCGCCACTCGGTACTTCACAGGAGTTGATGTCGGTGAAGTAGACGCCAAAGACCTCCTCGGATGCGTCAGCGACGAACCTCACTTGCTTACCGTCCTCAATCTCGATCTCCACCAGCCGACCCGAGAGCCAGCCAAGGGCGGTATCGAGGCGGGCGTGAACATTGGACATCCCGAAGTCATCGGGCTTCTCGAGGAGGACGTATTCCCCCGGAATGTACTTGAACTGGAACTCCGAGGCCTCGTCTGCGAACAGCGTGTAGCCGTCACGCGCCTCTTGGTGGTTGGCACGCTTGCCGTTGAGAGACGCGAGGAACTTGTCGATGATCGGCCAGATGTCGATCTCGCCGTCATCCGTCGCCAGTTTCCACGGCAGGTTGAACCACCCAGTGTACAGCAACCTTCCCTTGAGTTTCTGCATTGCTTTCCTCCTTTTCTGATGGACTTTCAACTGGAAGATGGTAGAAATTCCACCCTCCATAACTAAAACAAGTGTACCATTATTTCATCAAATATGTCAAGCCAAACAAAAAATCAGCATCTCTGCTGTTTTATGACCTAAATCCTATGAATCCAATGATTAAAAAATTTTCTTTTCCCAAAATATGGTTCCCTCCAAAGGCGGGCAGGCGAGCCGACCTGCTTCGCCAAAGCTTCAGCGAGGCGAGTGTTTTTCGTCAGGTTCTTTGGCAGTTTTTATCGGCGCAGTAGCGAACAAAGTGATTATATCATAATACTTTATACTTCGGAAATTTGGCGCTTAGTCCGCCCGGCAGGAATCGAACCTGCGACCATCTCCTTAAAAGGGAGCTGCTCTACCGACTGAGCTACGGGCGGACAAAATGCCAAATTTATTTTAAATGTTCATCCAAATATTTCCTTCCTACTCCGGATTTCAAAAAGTTTTCTCTCTTTCGCGCTTTTGTCATGTTGTCATATTCCTCCTTATATATCAACTCAAATGGCCTATTTCCTTTTGTGAATTTATTTGAACCGTAATTATGTTTTATTAATCTTTCCTCCGGCGCTCCATTTGTACTGCCAACATAACGTTTTCCATTTTTCAAACTTTTTAATACATATATAAATGCCATATATTTCATTATTGTACCATCTCCTTTCCGCCATAGGCGGATCAGCTTCTGGCTGAAAAAGGGACCTGCTCTACCAACTGAGCTATGGGCGCAATTGAATCTAAAAATATATAATAATTAAAGCGGAATGTCTATGGCATGGGCGCCGGCGCCGGTGAGCAAGAGAGAAAGCGAAATAATAAAAATAAGTAAATAAAAAACCATATCACGTTTAAGAATTTCCCGCGCCCGCCATTCTATATAAAGCTCGATGCCGGAAAAGATTACAAAAGACAAAGCCACCACTTGCGTCCAAAGACCGATTATTAACAGAACACCGCCAGCTATCTGAAGTAGGGCATAAATCGGTAGAAATAAATCAGCCGGACGCAGGCCCAGAGTTTCTAAAGAGGCGAGCCATGTCTCCTTCTCGCTTTTGAATTTTAAAAATCCAAGGTCAATGAAAATTAAGCCCAGAAGTACGCGCAAAATAAGAGGTCCAACGGGCGAATACATTAATAATTCCGGAAATGGATTGAGCATGTGTTTATTTATGGTGATTTATAGTGAGCTTGGTCGAACTAGCTTGTCGAATCCATGATAACACAAACAATGCGACGCCGGCTGCCACCGAGACGTTTAGCGATTCTTTCTGCCCGAACATCGGTATTTCAGCAATCACATCTGACATCCCAATGGCTTCTCTTGAGACCCCGGTTACTTCGTTGCCGACAACAATGGCAAATTTATCCGGTTTTGCCAACCTTTTTAAATCCACTGAATGGGAAGTTTGTTCGAGGGCGATAACGGTGAATCCATCTTCTTTTAAATTATCAATAACCGGCCCGATCTCTTTCTGATATTCCCAATGAATTGTTTGTTCGGCTCCAAGCGCCACTTTGGCGAAATCTCGGCGCTTTCTGCCGAAGCGATCCAGCGGCGCAGGTGTGGTGCCGATTAAAATAATTTTTGATACACCGAATCCGTCGGCAGTGCGGAAGATCGAAGCGGTATTCTCCACGCTTCTCAAATTTTCAAGAATTAAAACGCCGGTCTGTTTCATTTGTATAACTTTTGATGAATTGGGCAAAAGTGCGCGCTTCGTCCGCCCACTCTAATTTTCTTAAGCAGACCGGGGCAGCCTTTTTTCAGACATTTTGCGCCGTGTTTTTGATAAGCCCGATGATGATTTTGGAAAGCGCCTTTTTCGCCTTTGATATTGCGATAATCAGACATGGAATCTCCGCCCAGATCGATACCTTTTCTCAATATTTGTTTAATCGCTCTAAACATTACTCTCAAGTTTTTCTCCGGAATGCGGCTAATTAACGAAAGCGGATTGACTCCCGAACGCCAAAGAATCTCATCCGAGTAAATATTGCCGATGCCGGCAATTAAATTCTGGTCCATAAGCACCTGCTTTATTTTACCCTTAGGTTTTTTCTTTATTTGAAAACTGAAAATTTTAAATTGGAAATTTTTACCAAGCGGCTCTGGCCCCAAGTGTTTAATATGCGGGGATTGTTCAAGTTCCGATGTTTTAACAAGTGTTACTTTTGCGAATTTGCGCATATCGGAGAGAGCCAAATGTTTCCCATTGCCAAGTTTGAAATCCAGCCGAACAAATGAAGTCCCCGGGCGGTCATAGATAAAATGCCCGGTCATTTTCATATGAACAAGAATGGTCTGATAGTTTGATAGGTGGATTAAAATATTTTTGGCCCGTCTCTCGACCCTTAATATGTTTTGGTTGACAATCAGTTTTTTAAATTTTTTGAAAAATTTCGGATTCTTAATCTCACTCTTGTTTTTGTAATGCAGACTGTTGTAGGTAGTTGAAACCGCAACTATTTTCTTACCCCTAACCGTTTTATTTAGACCGTCAACGGTTGTTTGCACTTCCGGCAGTTCAGGCATGTTGAGACAAAAGTTTTAGGGCCACCTTGACGCGTTCACTGGCGCCGGTAACTTCCTTAGAAACTTTTTTGAGAGCTTCGCGAGCGTCTCGTTCACTGTAACCGAGCGAGACAAGCGCTTCTAGCGCGTCGCCTTCGGAGCGCATATCTACACCTTTGTCTTCTTTAGTAATTTTGAGTTTGTCTTTGAGCTCGAGCACGATCTTTTCGGCATTTTTTTTGCCGATACCGGAGACTCGTGTCAGGTATGTCGTATCTTCGCTCGCAACCGCTTGTCGTAATGTCGCCGGAGTGGCGACATTTAATATTCCGAGAGCGCTTTTTGGTCCAATGCCCGAGATGGTTATCAAGAGATTAAATGTGTCCAAAGTTTCTTTGTCCGTAAAACCGAAGAGTTCAAGGGCAGTTTCTCTAACGACAAGGTGTGTCCACAAAAAAACAGAAGAACCGAGCGTTATTTCAAGAGCCGTTTCGGTGGTCACAAAAACTTTATAACCAACACCGGAGACGTCTACTACTATGTTATTTAAATCTTTGTGCCGGACTGTGCCGGAGAGACAAGCGATCATATGTTGCCATTATAATGCAAAGTCTGATAAGATGCTCCCATGTCAATTACCCGCGGGGCCGAAAAAGCGCACAGGGTTTCTCAGCGCAAACGAGTATTTAACTTGCGTCGTAAAAATAAGGTTTCCCAATCTATTAAGTCTTTTAAAAAACTTGTTGCTTCGGGCAAAAAGAAGGAGGCCGCCGCGATGATGCGCGAGGTTCAAAGCGCGCTTGATAAAGCCGCTAAGGGCAAAACTCTGAAGAAAAATACTGTGGCCCGCAAAAAATCTCGCCTGTCTAAATTACTTAAAAAGCTTTCCTAAAGTGTCCCCCCGTGAGGAATCGAACCTCAATCACGAACTCCGCAAGTTCGCATCCTATCCGTTGAACGACGGGGAGTTAAAACTATCTTCTGCAAATATACGCCCAATGGCTAATAACTCTCTTCGTATATTACTATCTGCATACCTAAGAAGGCAAATA
>CAZYVS010000008.1:0-30484 GCA_964651655.1 uncultured Candidatus Saccharibacteria bacterium
CACAACTACTATGATTGATTTGTCAAAAAGTCCGGTAAAAGAAAAACAAGATAATAAATTATCACTCTCTTTATTCCGCGAAATGTTAAAAAATAGCGGAAAATTGAGCACGATGTTGTGGAAAGAAAAAAAGGGCGAGATTATTTTACTTGGCCTTGTTTTTCTTGTTGTTTCTGCGGCTCCATTTTTGCAGTCCGGTTCTCGTGGCCTGCTTATCAACGAGTTAGTTAATATTGCTGGAAGTGGCACCATTAGTCCTTATCTTTTACTTTTGGTCGGAGTATTGATTTTAGCGACTCTCATTCCTTCAGTTTTGTTTACCATCCAAAACTATCTTTCAAAATTATTTTGGTTCTTTTTGGATGAGAAGATAGAAACTTTGATAATCAAAAAGAAGGGAGAACTAGATGTGGCTATTCACGAAAGCCCCGAACATAAAGATTTATTCAACAGGGTGAGTGAAGAAGGAACATGGCGCGTTCGAAATTTTATTGATAGACAGTTTTATATTTTTCAAAACGTTATTGAAGTCACAATCGCTTCTGCGATTTTGGTTTTTTCCCAATGGTGGGTGTTTCTTGTAATTCTTATTGGAACGCTACCCGAGTTAATAGTTGAAGCCCGATATGGTCGCATGGTTTGGGGGATTCACTCGGGGCGTGCCGAAACACGAAGAAAATACTGGGAACTTCATAGTCATTTCAACACTCTTCCCTCTCTGGTTGAATTAAAGTTATTTCAAAATATACCGCATTTTTTCTCCGCGATTAAGGAGCTATTTAACAGTTTCCAGTTGGAAGAGAAAAAGAACGAAAAGAAAAAACTTTTGGCCCAGCTTTTTGTCCTTTGCTTTTCACAATTGGTTATTGCCTTTGCAATTACCTACTTCACTTTTCAAGTCGTAAAAGGCAATCTGCTTATCGGTACCCTTACTTTCATTTTGGCTTCTGTGGGCGACTTACGACAATCACTTTCGGGCTTGTTCTCTAATCTCGGACGACAATATCAAGATAGCTTATTTGTAACAGATATTTTTAAAATACTCGATTTGAGGCCAGCAGTTGAGAAGCCGCAAAAAGGTATTGTTCTTGACTCCAATAAAACTCCAGAAATTATTTTTGAGAACGTTACCTTTTCTTATCCTGGAACAAAAATAGAAGTTCTCAAAAATTTCTCTTTGAAAATCGCCCCCGGAGAAAAAATTGCACTCGTGGGCATAAACGGAGCTGGCAAAACTACCTTTGTTAAACTGCTTTGTCGTTTTTATGACCCAAACGAAGGTAGAATTATAGTTGATGGTTATGACTTGAAAGAACTTGATTTAGAAAGTTGGTATAGCCAGTTAGGGGCGATCTTCCAAGATTATGCTCGCTATCACTTTGTAGTAAAAGAAGCTATTGCTGTCGGAAGAACAGGTTCAGCTTCGTCTCTTGAAAAAGTAAAAGAGGCGGCGCAAGCAAGTGAAGCCGATATTTTTATTGAAGAATGGGAAAAGAAATATGAGCAAATGCTAGGAAAAGAATTTACTGAAGGCGTTGAGCCATCAATCGGTCAATGGCAAAAACTTGCTTTGGCAAGAACATTTTATCGTGCGCCGAGCATTCTAGTTTTAGATGAGCCGACTTCTTCGATTGATGCGGCAGCAGAAGCGAAAATTTTCGAGAAGCTCGAAAATCTGCCTAAAGACCGGACAGTTATTTTGATTTCGCATCGCTTCTCGACTGTGCGACAAGCCGACAAAATCGGTGTGATTGAAGAAGGAGAATTAAAAGAACTTGGCACTCACGAGGACTTGCTTAAATTGAATGGAACTTACGCCCATCTTTTCAATTTGCAAGCAAAAGGTTATAAATAGAACAATCGCAAACATCTCGAAGCGAAGCCCCACTCAAAATAGGTTTGGGTTTCATCAAATAAACACACCACTATGATTGATTTGTCAAAAAACATTCTTTATGAAGATGAAGATATTGTCGTACTCGATAAGCCGGCAGGATTGGTAGTGCATCCGGATGGTCGCACCAAAGAGCCGAGTGTTTCAGCATGGTTTAGAGAGAAATACCCGGCAGCAAAAGACGTTGGGGAGAATCTCGGCGATATTAAACGTCCTGGAATTGTGCATAGAATAGACCGAGAAACTTCGGGTGTCTTACTTCTTGCCAAGACTAAAATCGGGCACAAGGTATTGAAGGAACAATTTCAAAAAAGAGAAATTCAAAAAATCTACCACCTCTTTGTTTATGGTAATCTTAAGGACGATCAAGGCACTATTAATTTGCCAATAGCCAGAAGTGTCAGTAATTTCAAAAAATGGTCCGCCCAACGCGGGACAAGAGGAGAGAAAAGGGAAGCGATTACCTATTTTAAAGTATTAAAACGCAATTCGGAAAAAGACATCACTTTCCTTGAGGCTAAACCTAAAACAGGCAGAACTCATCAGATTCGAGTGCACTTCAAGGCGCTTCATCATCCGGTCGTTTGCGACAAACTTTACGCGCCCAACAAACCCTGTCTTTTTGGTTTAAATCGTTTGGCTCTTCATGCCCGTTCCGTCACTTTCAAAAAAGTAAATGGTCAGTCAATTACTATTGGAGCTTCGTATCCGGAAGATTTCGCGCAGGCGATAGACACAATAGGTTAGGTCATGTTAGATTGATGCCTACAAACAAATGACAAATAGAGTAATCAGTCCGGTAAATATTGAAGAAAGGCGGAAACTTGACCTTAGGTCCGGAGACACTGTGCGTGTCTGGCAGAAAATTGTTGAAAAGGGCAAAACCCGTTTGCAGGCCTTCGAGGGTCTGGTACTTGCGCGCAAACACGGCAGAGAAGCGGGGGCCACCTTCACTGTTCGTAGTGTATCTTCCGGTGTGGGTGTGGAAAAAATTTTTCCGCTCTATTCTCCAGTGGTGGACAAAATCGATGTTGTCAAACGTTCCAAAGTTCGTCGCGCCAAGCTTTATCACATTAGAGAAAAGGCCGCCAAAGAAGTTAGTCGTCAAATGAGAAACCAAAGAATGGCCAAAGAGATCGAACCGGAAATTGAACAAACAGTCAAGGCCGAGTAATATTAACCGCAGGCGCGGGTGGCGAAATTTAGAAGACGCACTACCTTGAGGTGGTAGCGGGAGCAATCCCTTGCAGGTGCAAGTCCTGTCCCGCGCACTATGTCTAAGTCTAAACTTTATACCGGCAAAGGAGATGGAGGAACAACGAAATTTTTTGGTTGCCCGCCCGACTCGCCTACGGCGAAGCCGGGGCGGGCGGGCGACCAGAAGCGTGTCTCTAAAAGTTCTAACGTTGCTGAAGCGTTGGGGAGTTTGGATGAGTTGAACTCTTTTATTGGTATTGTGAAGATACACCCAAAAGCTTTTAGCTTCTTGGTGCTAGGTGCTAGTTACGTTCAAATATTAGAAGAGATTCAGGAAAATCTTTTTATCATTTGCGCTCATGTGGCCGGTGCTGATAAGAATATTTCAGAGAAAAAAGTGGTGGAAATAGAAAAAATAATCGCCCAGTGTGAGAAGGAACTCCCACCAATAAAAACTTTCACTGTTGCCGGAGGCACCGAACTTAGTGCGTATCTCGATTTCGCTCGCACGCTGGCGAGACGCGCGGAGAGAAAAGTGGTCGCAACAAATGATGAACTGGGTATAATCAGTTCTGAAATACTCAAATATATGAATAGACTCTCCAGTGTTCTTTTTGCCCTAGCTCGACTTACTAACCTAAAATCTGGTATAAAGGAAACTTCCCCGAGTTATAATTAATACGCGAGTATAATGGTGGCCGTAGCTCAACTGGTAGAGTCCCAGCTTGTGGAGCTGGTTGTTACGGGTTCGAGCCCCGTCGGTCACCCCGAATTGGTAGTAAAATGTTTGTAATAGAATCTTTTTATGGGAAGTAATACATCATATAGTTCACCAAAAGTAGAAATGAGAAATAGCCGTATTAGTGGACGTGGGCTGTTTGCCAAAGAATCCATTCATAAGGGTGAGTTGATGATAAGTTTTGAAAATGGAAAAGGAAAAGTTATTAATTCTACTGAAGCAGATATGTTGTATGATGCGGGTAACGATCACATGCTACAGATAAGTGACGATTTATTTTTTGCGGCCACTACGGTAGGAGAATATGAAAAGGAAGACCATATTAATCATTCATGTGATCCCAATTTAGGCATAGATGGAAACGTGAAATTTGTGGCAATGCGTGATATAAGAAAAGATGAAGAACTAACTTTTGATTATGCAATGTCAGAAAGCTCAGATTATAAAATGGAATGTCATTGCAGAAATAAGAACTGCAGAAAACTCATTACTGGTAATGATTGGAAACTAGAGGACATTCAAAAGAAATACAATAGATATTTTTCTGACTATTTGCGGTCAAAAATACGGTAATAATTCTAATACCCATCATGTTTCTGGTAAAAACAAAATTAGGACAAAGCAAGATTCATGGAATCGGAGTTTTTGCGGACCAAGATATTCCCCAAGGGACAACTGTGCAGAAGTTTGTCGAAGGAATTGATTTAGAAATAGCCCCCGAGATTGTGGGGTCTTTGCCGGAGTTTTTGAAACAGAATTTACTCCACTATGCGTATAAGGATCGTGTAACTGGCAAATATTTTTTGAATTCCGATGACGCACGTTTTCTAAATTCTTCTGATACCCCGAATCTAATAGGAGATGAATCGAATAAAGAGGCTGATATGGCGGCAAGAGATATTGAAAGGGGCGAAGAACTCACCGTTGACTATCGTGATTTTGATGATTTAGCCCAGGAGAAATTGAAATGATTTATCAACCGATCTAATCTGATATACTTTTGATATGAAGGACATGAAAAAGTTTGATCTAATTGTTTTTGATATCGACGGAACGCTGACAAGGAGTAAGTTGCCGCTTGATGCGGAGATGGCCTCGCTTTTGTGCGAGCTTATGGAGAAATATCCGGTGGCTATTATTTCTGGGGCCAGTTATAAGCAGTTTAAATCGCAGATTCTTGATTATCTGCCATGTTCTTCAAAACGAATGAAAAATTTGTATCTTTTGCCGGCTGACGGCACGGTTTTTTGCTATGGAGATGGTTGGCGATGCGACAATGACGCTCCGCTCTCGGAAGAGGAAAAGAAACATATCGAAATGGCTTTTGAAAATATTTTTGAAGAGTTAGGATGGGAAAAACCGAATAAAGTCTACGGTGAACTGATAGAAGATCGCGGGTCCCAGCTCAATTTCTCGGTTTTTGGACAGGACGCTCCGATTGAATTGAAAGAAAAATGGGACCCAGATAACAAGAAGCGCGAACGAATGATAGAAATACTCAAACGCCTTCTACCGAATTTCTCAATGCATATTGGCGGGACCACTTCCATAGAGATTACCAAAACCGGGATAGACAAAGCATATGGTTTACGCAAACTGATGGAGAGAGCGAGTCTCTCGAAAGAAAAAATGCTCTATGTCGGAGATAAACTTTTCAGAGGCGGTAATGACGAACCGGTTTTGGCTTTGGGGATAGAATGCCGAGCGGTCAAAAATCCGGGGGAAACAAAAAAGATTATTCGGGAATTATTAAAATAGAACGCATTTGACTTCCGTTAATTTGTGATACGCTTATACGATATGATGTTTCCGAATTGGGCCAAAAATATTCTCTTTCTGCTAGTTTTTATGATTTCCGGTTTAGTGCTCGTGGTCATTATTGATGGACTGCTTTCTGGTACGGAGCTTACTCCGCTTAATACTGCTATTGAGCAAATAGTGGCGCGCATACGCACACCCTTTCTGACGACTTTTCTGGTTTTTGTCACCAGAGTCGGTAGTCCGACGGTTCTTTTATCCGTTTCCACTTTTATTATTGTTTTACTTCTCGTACGCGGTCGCTCGTATGATGCCGCCCTGTTTGCCGTCACTTTGATTGTGGCCATTATCCTGCTTGTGGCGCTTAAAAATACTTTTCAGATCGCGCGTCCCAGCTCGCCGTTTGTTGACGCTGAAGGATGGAGTTTCCCTTCAGGCCACACCACCGTGGCCACCACTTTCTTTTTTATGTTGATTTATTCTTTCTTCAATAAAATGAAAACATTTTTAGGCAAGACTGTTTTAACGCTCGGTTCAGTCATTATCACTGTTCTTATCAGTTTCTCCCGACTCTATCTGGGAGCACACTGGGCGCTTGATATTTTGGCCGGTATTGTTTTGGGATTTTTGTCTGTCAGTTTTACGGTGTTAATCTTCGGCGTTTTTGTCGGGGATAATCGTTCGTTTAGAAACAGACTCAGTTAGTGATATAATAACAACATGAATGCAAACACGGAAGAAGTTAAAAAGGTTTTAAAGTGGGTTTGGATTACGCTAATCATGCTTGCGGCGTTTCTGGCCGTTGAGACCTTAAGCGCGTTTAAAAATTTACGCAATACCGATCCGACGTACAACTCCATCTCGGTTTCAGGTGTTGGAGAGGCGGTTTCTATTCCCGACATTGCCACGTTTTCCTTTACTGTCTCGGCAGATGCCAAAGTTGCGGACGATGCGCAAGGAGAAGTGACCAAGAAGATGGATATAATTTTGGTTGGACTTAAGACACTCGGTATCGAAGAAAAGGATATCAAAACAACTGATTATTCTTTGTATCCGAAATATACTTTTGCGCCGACTATCTGTTCTCAAACATTTTGTCCACCCTCCAGACAAATTCAAGATGGTTACACTGTAAGCCACAATGTTTCTGTAAAAGTCAGAGCAACCGGAGATGTCGGTAAGGCGCTTGCTTTGGTTGGAGAGAATGGCGCTACCAATATCTCAAACATCACATTTACAGTTGATGACCCTGACAAGATAATTGAAGAGGCTCGCGCCGAGGCCATTAGCGATGCCAAGAAAAAAGCCAAACAACTTTCAAAAGAACTCGGAGTCCGATTGGTAAGAATAGTCAGCTTCTACGATAATACAGGCGGAGGACCGGTGCCGTACTACGCGGAGGGCTTGGGTAGCGACATGATTAAAACTGCCGCTCCAGCCCCCACTATTCCAACAGGAGAAAACAAAGTAAACGTGAACGTAACGATAGTTTACGAGATAAGGTAATTTGTGCCCTTGGCAAAGAATGAGGAAAAAGTTTTTTGAGAAAAATTATTGAAATTTGTTTCTGGAAAGTTTGGATTGCTTGACGATGGCAAGAAAAGTTCCGATCGGCATAGGCTTGGATGCGTTGTGCAAGGGAACGGGAACGATTGTGTTGGTCGCGTGATTTTTCCAAATCATATGACTACCTTTTTGACGCGAAAGAATAAACCCGTTCTCTTTGAGAATTTTCATGATCTGCCTAGCATTGAGTGGCCGCATAGCTAGCGCGTCGCCACCTCTATTTCGTCAATTATGGGGCGGAGCACTCGGCGCGGTATGGGTTGCTTCTGCGAATTCAATTCTTCAATCCAGAGTTCTAGAACTTCCGCTGCTTTGCGTTTAGCTTCCTCGAAGGTTTTGCCGAAGGTTACACAACCTGGAAAATCAGGAAAAGAAATATCATACCCCCCCTCTACTGCGGGATCAAAGACTGCGAAGTATGAATGAATTTTTTGAGCTCGTTTTACCATACTGTCAGTATAACGAAGACGAAAGATGGAATCAAGTTGTGCTATTGACAAATATTGCGTTATAGACACAAGATTGCGGTTCATGGCTATCTGTAGTATTATGAAAGAACGCCCGAGGGGGTGTTTTTTCTAATAAGATGCTAAACAGATTCATAAATTATCTTAAAGATACGCGCGGCGAACTTCAGCACGTTTCTTGGCCGACGCGACGGCAATCTATCATTCTTACTGTCGTGGTTATTGTTATTTCAATTCTCACGGCTATTTTCTTGGGCTTCTTCGACTTTGTAGCCTCTTTGGTTCTCGAAAAATTTGTTCTCTAGACCTAACTAGTTCTATGGCTAAACAAAAAATTTCCGAAGGCAGAAATTGGTACGTGGTTCACACTTATGCCGGGTATGAAAATGCTGTGATGCGCAATCTCAAACAACGTATTGAATCATTGGGCATGGAAGACAAAATCTTTAATGTTATTGTGCCGACCGAAAAAAAAATTAAAATCAAGGGAGGCAAAAGAGTGGAGGAAGAAGAAAAAATTTACCCCGGCTATATTTTGGTGGATATGATTGTGACCGATGATTCTTGGTATGTAGTTAGGAATACTCCGAGAGTGACGGGTTTTGTCGGTTCGGGCGTGTATCCCGTGCCCATCGATAAGAAAGAAGTGGAGGCGCTTTTTACCAGGATGTCGGCCGATAAGGTGACGCACACCATTAATCTATTGGAAAATGACGCGGTGCTTATCATTGATGGTCCGTTTAAGGAGCTTGAAGGCAAGGTTTCCGAGATTGATGAAGAACGCGGCAAGGTCAAGGTGCTGGTCAATATGTTCGGCCGCGAAACGCCTGTCGAACTAGACTTTTTACAAGTCAAAAAAGTCTAGTTCGACTAGTTGGAAAGTTCGATAAGTTGTATAAGTTGAATAAGATATGAAAATACTAAACTTTATTCTAAATCAGCTCGGGTTTATCGCACTAATAGTAATCGGAATTCTATTCTATCGAGACATAATTGAACTTAATCTATATTCCAGTTCAATTATTGTCGGCGTATTTGCAGTTATTTTTATTGCTTCACAACTAACGTGGAAGAGTTTGCGCAATAAACTAAATAAATGAGCACAGGTTTAGATAATCTCAAGATTTACCAAATGGCAGAGGCTCTTGAGGTGGAAGTTTATAAATTACTCAAGAGTTTTCCAAAAGAAGAAACTTATGGGAGTGTCGACCAGATTAAGAGATCATCAGCGGCGGTCTCAAATAACATCGCCGAAGGCTATGCGCGTCACAGCTATCTAGAAAAAGTACGCTATATGTATATTGCAAAGGGCGAGGCGGAAGAAACTAAGAGAAATATCATTCGATCTGGTAAAAAAGAACTACTGGCAGAAAATGTTGCAAATGACTTGGCAGATAAGTATACTGGTCTCCTCAAGGCAATAAGCGGTTACATTGGGTTTTTAAAGGATAAATCCTCGAAATAAACTTATAAAACTTAAGCGGAGCGTAACTTATCGAACTTATTAAACTAACCTATGGCCAAAAAAGTCGTAAAGGTATTAAAGCTCCAGATTCCCGGCGGAGCCGCTGTGCCCGGCCAGCAGCTTGGACCGGTTCTTGGTTCTGCCGGTATTCCCATTGGTGAATTTGTCAAACGTTTTAACGATGAGACCAAAAACCGCAAGGGTGAGACAGTGCCGACCGTGGTTCAAATTTTTGATGACAAGAGTTACAAACTGATTTATAAAACCGAACCGGCCGCAGCTTTGATTCTCAAGGCTTTGGGCAAAGAGAAGGGTTCTGGCGTTCCCAATACCACTAAAATTGGCACCCTCTCTAAATCGCAATTAAGGGAAATTGCGGAGAAGAAGATGCCCGATTTAAATGCTGATGATATTGAAACCGCTTCTAAAATTATCGCAGGCACCGCTCGCTCAATGGGGGTGGAGGTGAAATAAATTTGTTGAAGTTGACGAATAATATCCATTTGTATATACTTTAGGATATGGATACGACAATGTTGGTCAAAACCAAAAAGGAGTTAAAGGCAAAGGCTCAGGCACTTGCCAAAGACCTCGGGCTTTCTTTGGCCGACGTCGTAAATGCTTCGCTTCGCCAGTTTGTCATTAACCAAGGCATTACTATTTCCAAACTTCCGACAGAAACACTTGATGTTTATGCTAATAAAAAAGAAATTATGCTGGCATACGGAGAGTCGCTCAAAGAGTTTTAGGATATGGTGATTCTCAAAACAAAGCATTATATAAAAGGCCTACTCTTTTAGAATTACCCGCGTGTACCGAGGTATTTTTCGTCTATCGGATGAGAATATTATTCTATTTGCCATTGGTCACCGGAAGGATATTTACCAATCTTTCTAAAATTATCGCCGGCACCGCTCGCTCAATGGGAGTGGATGTGAAGTAAATTTATTTTTCCTTCTCCAGTATCAGATAAGAATATTTTAGTCCTTCGAATTCTCCAGATTCTTCCGAGATTTTTTTTGTGAATATATTTGAATATTCCGGGAAGAAGGCGTCACCGTCCACATCGATATCTACTTTCGTTACATACAATCTATCTACTAATGGTAAAGTTTCTTTATAAATTTCAGCTCCGCCGATAATAAAAATTTCTTTCCGGTCAAGCTCTTTTGCCCTCTCAATTGCTTCGGTTGCCGAGTGAACGACTATGCATCCAGAAATTTTTAAATTTGGATCTCGGGTAATGATAATATTTGTTCTTTCCGGCAGGGGCCTATTTATAGATTGATAGGTTTTTCTCCCCATAATTATTGGGTGGCCCGTGGTCAGTTTTTTGAACCTCTTCAGATCTTCCGGTAAACGCCACAAAAGCTTATTGGCCTTGCCAATGACCATATTTCTAGAGTGCGCCACTATGATGCTGATTTGTGGTAGCATAAGTCCATCTAATTATGTCCTTGTACGAAATAGAAATCAAAAGTCTGCTCGGTGATTCGGAAAGAGCCGCCAGGTTAAAAGAAAAAATTAAAGAAAAAGGCGGCGTGTTTCTAAACAGTCATAAACAGCTCAATCATTATTTTATTCTATCTGATATGGAAAAGTTTAAAAACAAACTACTACCACATATAAAAGAGAACAAACAAGAACTTTTTAAAAAGATTCTAGAAGATGGTAATGACTTTTCTGTCCGTACGCGCGAAGCGGACGGCAAAATTATTTTAGTAATTAAAGCGTCAATTGGTACTGACACAAGCGCCAATGGCGTTTCTCGCATGGAGTTTGAATCGGAAATAGAAATGACATTAGGTGAACTGGATAAACTTCTTTTGGATGCTGGGCTTCAATATCAAGCCAAGTGGTCGCGAGAAAGGGAGGAATATAAATTAGGCGATGCCAACATCTGTCTCGATAAAAATGCCGGCTACGGTTATCTCGCGGAATTTGAAAAAGTAGTAACAGATAGCACTCTGGCCGATTCTATTAGAAAAGAGCTGCTTGGGCTAATGGAAGATTTTGGTGTAGAAGAGTTACCCCAAGATCGTCTGGAAAGAATGTTTGCGTATTACAACAAAAATTGGCGGGATTATTACGGGACTGATAAGATATTTAACGTTACCTAAAATGTTTTTATCGGACCGAGATATTAAGAGAGCAATTAAGGCCGGTGACATAGTTATATCGGACTTTGATTTAAAACGGCTCCAGCCGGCAAGTTATGATATTCTCTTGGGAAATAAATTTATGTTGACGGATGCTCACAGTATAGATGCCATAGATCCGGTTAAGAAAAAATTTGCAAAAACTAAGGACGTGATTTTAAACAAAGGTGAAACCTTCACTCTGCATCCGGGAGTAAGTATTCTCGGTATATCCATCGATTATTTTGGTTCTGAAAAGTACGTCATACAACTTCATGGTAAATCAAGTCTGGCTCGAATAGGACTTATGGTTCATAATACTGCCGGATTGATTAATCCGGGGCATTTTCTGTGTATCACCTTTGAGCTTTGTAATCTCAACGAGGTTCCCATTGTCCTGACTCCGGGTATGCCTGTAGGACAGCTAACTTTCTCGCAAATGTTGACTGAACCAGAGAAAAGTTATAAAACAATAAATAAATACGTGAACGATAAATGGAAAATTGAAGCCCCGCCTAGAAATGTTTCGTTGAAGGTGAAAAAGGTTAAGAAAAAATCACATGAATAATAAAAAACATCCGGAGTATCAATATTTGGATTTATTACAAGATATTCTAGACAACGGTTTTGAGAAGCATGAGTTTAATTCGGGAATCGCCATTAAAAGCGTTTTCGGTCGTAGCATGCGTTTTGACCTTTCCAAAGGGTTTCCGCTTTTGACCACCAAAAAAGTTTTTTTGCGCGGGATTATTCACGAGCTGCTTTGGTTTCTGAAGGGTGATGTAAATATCAAATATCTCGTTGATAATGAGGTTCACATTTGGGATGACTGGCCCTACAAAGAGTATAAGAAAAAAATGGAAACAGGAGGAGCGCCGAAATTGTCTCAAAACGAGTTTATTAACAAGATAAAAGAAGATAATCAGTTTGCCAAGAAGTGGGGCGAGCTTGGACCTGTATACGGTAGGCAGTGGAGGCGTTGGCAAGCGAGTGATGGAAGAGAAATCGATCAACTGGCTTGGGCGATAGAGAAAACGAAGAAATATCCGGATAGAAAGCACGTAGTTGTTTCCGCCTGGAATCCCGAATACGTGTACGAAATGGCTAAACCCGGTACTTCGATGGCTATTCCGCCATGTCATGCAATGTTTAATATAAACGTGACCAACGGTAAACTGTCTCTGCTTCTGTATCAAAGAAGCGCCGATATGTTTTTAGGGGTGCCATTTAATATTGCTTCTTATTCTCTCTTGACCATGATGCTTGCTCAAGTATGCGGATATAAGGTTGGGGAATTCGTGCACATGTTGGGAGATACTCATTTGTACGGCAATCATTATGAACAGGCGAAAGAGCAGTTAACAAGGGAACCAAGGCCGTTTCCTGTAATGAAAATCAATCCCGATATTAAGGAAATAGACGGATTCAGTCCGGAAGATTTTACTCTGGAGGGATATGATCCATATCCGCCCATCAAAGGTGAAATCACCGTAGTCGGAGGATTCAATGAGCAGGACAGAAAGGATTTCTCGTTTGATAAGAAATCATGAAAGATAAAGAGATTGGCAAACTGATAGAACGGGAAAAAAAACGCCAGAAGAGCGTCATCAATCTTATCGCTTCTGAAAATTATGTTTCGCAAGACGTGCTTAAGGCGCTTGGCTCTGAATTGACGAACAAATATGGAGAGGGCTACCCGGGCAGACGTTATTATCGGGGGGTAGCTGTAGTCGATAAAGTGGAACTTTTGGCTCAAAAGCGTGCCCTTAAACTTTTTGGAATCAAAGAAAGTGATTGGAGCGTGAATGTACAACCACTTTCCGGTTCACCAGCAAATTTTGCCGTCTACGCCGCACTAGTTCCGCTTGGAGGAAAGATTATGGGCATGGCGCTCTCTCACGGGGGTCATTTAACACATGGACAAAAAGTTTCCATGACGGGGAAATTCTGGAACTCAACCTTATATGAGGTTGATAAAAAAACCGAGCTTATTAACTATGAACAACTAAAAAATATCGCGATTACCGAAAGACCAAACATCATAGTGGCCGGCTTCACTGCCTATGCTCACATTGTTGATTTCCAAAAGTTTCGCGAGATTGCGGATGCTTGTGGCGCTTATTTAATGGTAGACATGTCACATTTTGCAGGCTTGGTTGCAGGAGGAGTTTATCCATCCCCATTTTCTTATGCCGATATAGTCACCAGCACAACACATAAAACTTTGCGCGGCCCTCGTTCCGCCCTGATTTTCTCCAAGAGAGATGGCCGTGAGCTCTTCAAGAAAATCGATAAAACAATTCTACCCGGACTTCAGGGTGGTCCGCATTTCAATCAAATTGCGGCGGTGGCGGTGGCACTAAAGGAGGCCAATAGTCCCACTTTTAAAACATACTCAAAACAGATTGTGAAAAATACCAAAGTTCTCTCGGACGAACTCTCTCGGCTTGGTTGGAGAATTATCGAGAGTGGAACGGAGACTCACTTGTTGCGTATGGATGTCTGGAATGATGGGAAGGGTATTGGGGGTAGAGAAGCCGCCGATAAATTGGAAGCAGCGGGAATTATTGTGAATGAAAATACCATACCGTTTGATACGCGAAGCCCTATGGATCCGTCCGGTCTGCGCCTCGGCACGGCGGCGGAAACTACCAGAGGAAAGAAGGAAAAAGATTTTAAGAAGATTGCGCAAAAGATTGATGTTATATTAAGAGAGTGAAAGAACAATTAGAGATTTTGATAGAAGAAGCGTTGAATTCACTTGATTTGACGGGTGAGGGTTTTGTTGTGGAGCATCCAGCAGATTTGAAAATGGGTGATTATTCTACAAATGTTGGAATTAAAACCGGCAAGGCTAAAGAAATCTTCACCCACTTGGAAGCTCAACTTCCAAGTGGGGTTGAGAAGGTAGAAATCGCGGGGCCGGGGTTTATCAATTTTTATTTATCCAAAGACTTTTTTAAAAAGAGTTTAGAAGAGATTATTGAGAAGAAAGAGACTTTTGGCAAAAGTGAACACGCTAAAGGATTTAAAGTCATGGTGGAACATACCCAACTTAATCCGTTTAAACTGTTTCATATTGGTCATCTTATGCCTAATGTGATTGGCTCAACAATTGCAAGAATTTGTGAGTGGAATGGAGCAGAAGTTAAACAAGCTAATTACCAAGGTGATATTGGTCTTCAAGTTGCTAAGGCCGTCTGGGCCATAATGAAGGGGAAGAAAGAAGACCCGTATGCGGTGGGTAGCAAGGCATATGAAGAAGATTCAGACGCAAAAAAAGAGATTGAAGTGTTAAATAAAAAGATTTATGACAAATCTGACGAGAAGGTAAATAAGGCCTATGAAAAGGGTCGGGCAGAGAGTTTAAAATATTTTGAAAAGATTTATGAAAGATTGGGTACAAAATTTGATTATTCATTCTTCGAATCTGAGACTGCAGATATTGGTAAGAAGATTGTGGAGGAAAATATTGACAAAGTGTTTGAAAAATCCGAAGGCGCGATTGTTTTTAAGGGTTCACACACTAGAGTTTTCATTAACTCTCAAGGTTTGCCGACTTACGAAGCGAAAGATTTAGGTAATGCTAAAAATAAATATAATCATTATCCCTACGATTATTCAGTGGTGGTCACTGCCAACGAGATCAAAGACTATTTCCAAGTTGTACTTGAAGCCATGAAGTGTGTCTTACCAGAATTAGCGGCAAAAACTAAACACATCACTCACGGTATGCTAAAACTTCCTTCGGGTAAAATGTCTTCCCGCACGGGTGATGTTATTACCGCCGAGATGTTAATCGAAGAAGTGAAGAAGAAAGTTAAGAGTAATGAGGCTGTGGCGATTGGCGCTATCAAATACATGATTCTGCGACAGGCGATAGGCAACGATATTATTTTTGATATTGACAAGTCCGTATCCGTAGAAGGCGATTCCGGGGTGTACCTACAATATGCTTACGCTCGTGCCAACTCTATTCTTAAAAAAGCTGGTAATTTAACGGCTCAACTAAGCCACTTGGAAGCTGAGCTTCCAAGTGGGGAGGTGCGCATGATTGAACGACTTTTATACAGATTTCCAGAAATAGTCGAAAGGGCGGGTCGAGAATATGCGCCGCAATACATCACCACATATCTTACTGAACTTGCGGGAAGTTTTAACAACTTTTATGCGCATGAACAAATTATCGATGATCCCGCCTTGCCGGCGGGCAGGTCTCCCGAATCCCCGTATCGTCTGGCGATCGCCAAGGCATTTAACATCATCATGAAAAATGGTCTGGATATTCTGGGTATTCCAGCTCCCGAAAAGATGTAAAAGATGCTAAAATGAGCCAAATATGGCAAACGAAGAGAAACCCGCCTTGACTCGCGAGGACTCGTCAACGCGAGGCAGGTCTGAACGAGCCCAAAGAGAGGAGAAAATTCTTCAATTCTGGAAAGAACATAAAATATTTGAGAAAACTCTCGAAAAGAATTCCCCGAAGGGTGAATTTGTGTTTTATGATGGTCCACCGTTTGCTACGGGTTTTCCCCACTATGGTAGTCTCCTTTCATCGATTATTAAAGATGTTATTCCACGTTACAAAACAATGCGTGGTTTTCGAGTGCGTCGTCGCTGGGGTTGGGATTGTCACGGTTTGCCGATTGAGAATATGATCGAGAAGGAGTTGGGTATCAAAAATAAAAAAGAGATCGAAGAAATGGGAGTAGCGAAGTTTAATAAGACCTGCCGTGATTCAGTATTACGATTTGTGGATGAATGGAAAATTTTTATTGATCGTATTGGCAGATTTGTCGATTATGACAATTCTTATAAGACGATGGACAATTCTTATATTGAGAGTGTCTGGTGGGCGCTAAAGGATATATACAAAAAGGGTCTGCTATACGAGGGTCGTAAAGTGCTTCTCTACTGTCCGCACTGCGAAACCCCGTTGGCAAAGGCGGAGATTGCCATGGATCAAAGTTATAAAGATATTACGGAGGAATCAGTATACATTAAATTTAAAATAAAAAAGGAACAAAATACTTATCTTTTAATATGGACGACCACTCCGTGGACCTTGCCTAGTAATGTCGCTTTGGCTGTAGGGGACAAAATTGAGTATGTAAAAATAAAAGTTGGAGAAGATTTGTTGATTCTGGCCGAGTCTAGATTGTCTGTTATAGATTCTAGGTACGAAGTTGTTGGGAAATTAAAAGGAAAGGATCTTGTGGGTTTAGAATATGAACCACTTTTCGAAATTCCTGCAGTGAGGCAATCAGGGAAAAAGGCTTGGTACGTTTCGTCCACCAATTTCGTCAATACTGAAGAGGGAACAGGTATCGTTCATGCCGCTGTCATTTATGGCGAGGATGACTATGGGCTTGGTTTGAAATTAGATCTTCCCATGGTGCCACTTCTTGATTCTGCTGGGCATTTTAATAACGAAGCACCGGAATTTATCCACGGTCAGTATTTCAAGAAGGCGGAGAAAGCAATCAAAGATAATTTGGAGTCCCGCGGTCTTCTTTTCAGGCGTGAAATGAATACTCACTCCTATCCTCATTGCCATCGTTGTGGTACGGCACTTCTATATAACGCTCTAAGCTCCTGGTTCATTAATATTCAGAAGAAGAAAGACCGCATGGTAGCTCTAAACGAACATATCAACTGGACACCCCACCATCTCAAACATGGTCGCTTCTTAAATAATATTGAGAATGCACCAGATTGGACCATTTCTCGTAACCGTTATTGGGCCTCACCTCTGCCGATCTGGAAAGATGCGGAGGGCGAGGTGTATGTCATAGGATCACTGGAAGAACTTAAACAATATAGCAAAACTAATAAAAATACATTTATTTTCATACGACACGGTGAGGCGGACTCCAATATCCAAGATTTGGTTAACTGTGACCTGTCTGTGCCAATTCATTTAACTGAAAAAGGGAAACAAGAGATAAGGGAAACGGTAAAAAAAATTGGGAAAATAGACGCAATATATACCTCATCTTATATAAGAGCGCAAGAGAGTGCAGATATTATCGCCGAAACATTAAAATTTAGTCGCGAGAGAATAAAAGAAGACAAAAGATTGGCCGAATTAAACTTCGGTGACCTTGATGGGAAACCATTCTCTTCTTATTTGGATTATGAAGAGAAATACATTCTCACTTATGACACACCCTTACCGAATGGAGAAAGCTACCAAGATGCCAAGAATAGGTTTGGAGAATTCCTTTACGATGTTGACAGTCAGTATAAGGAAGAAACAATTGTGGTAGTAACACATGGTATAGGTCTTGAAACTATAACCGCGATAATCGAAGGAGCCGACCTCAAAAGATCCAAAGAAATTATAGATGCTTATGCTCCAAAACCGGGAGAATTTGTAAAATTCGACTTTACGCCTATTCCCCACAATGCAAATTATGAATTAGATCTGCATCGTCCGTATATAGATCAAATAGAACTAATTTCGAGAGATGGCAAATTGCTCACAAGAATTCCGGAAGTGATTGACGGATGGGTTGAGTCCGGATCAATGCCTTTTGCTGAATATCACTATCCGTTTGAGAATAAAAAAGAATTCAAAAAACATTTCCCAAGCGATTTTATTGCAGAATACATAGCTCAAACTAGAACCTGGTTCTATTATATGCATGTTATGGCCTCCATTCTTTTTGATAATATTAGTTTCAAAAATGTGGTAACCACCGGCACTATTCTTGCTGAAGATGGTAGCAAGATGAGCAAATCGAAAGGCAACTATACGGATCCGATGGACAACTTTGACCGCTTCAGCGCCGACGCCCTTCGTTACTATCTGATGTCCTCAGTTGTGATGCAGGCCGAAGACATCCGGTTCTCTAATGACGAATTAAGGCAAATCCAAAATCAGCTCGTAAATATTTTATGGAACACTTTTAAATTTTACGAACTATATACAGATGACAAAACCTCAGTCGAATTTAGACAGAGTGATAATATTTTAGACAAATGGATTCTCGCAAGGCTTAGGGAACTTAGAGAAGTCATAACTTTTGGATTGGAAAATTACAATACCATAAAGGCCACGAGACCTATCAAGGATTTTGTATCAGATTTTTCAACTTGGTATATTAGACGTTCCAGAGATAGATTCAAAAGTGATGATACTATCGATAATGTTTCCGCGATGGCTACTACGAAACATGTCCTTCTCAAACTCTCGAAGCTCATAGCACCTATCATGCCCTTTATCGCAGAAGATATTTATCTAAAATTAAGGAGTAAAAATGATCCAGAAAGTGTGCATCTCTGTGATTGGCCCACAATAAAAAAGTCATTTCTGGCATTCTTTAAGTCGTCTGACAATAATGTTTTGGAAGATATGGCGGAAACACGGCGTCTGGCTTCGTTGGCGCTGGAAGCTCGCTCAAAAGCTAATATTAAAGTCCGGCAGCCGTTACAAAAGTTAGAAGTTAAAAATTTGAAGTTAGCGGTTGAATATCTAGAGCTTATAAAAGATGAGGTGAATATAAAAGAGATAATTGAAAATTCAAAACTTGAGACAGAAATACGACTCAATACCGGTCTCACCCCCGAACTTATTGAAGAGGGAAAAGTGCGTGATGCGATACGCGCCATTCAAGATACACGCAAGGAGAAAGGATTAAAGCCGGGCGAGAAGATGAAATTTGTCATGTCACCCGGCGAAGAAGAATTTTTTCTCAAACACAAAATTGAGATTGAGGGGGCGACAAATGTGGAATTTAATTGAAAATTAGAAATTGAAAATTGTAAATTAATTTCGTGTCTTATCATATATATACAACCAAAGGAATTGTACTTTCCGAAAAACCGGCGCGAGAAGCGGATAGAATTTACATCATCTTGACTCGCGATCTTGGTCTGGTGCGCGCTGTGGCCATCGGAGTGCGCAAAGAAGTCTCCAAGTTGAGAGGGAATATCGAGCCGTTTTCGTTTGCAATCGTTTCATTTGTGAAGGGTAAAGATCATTGGAGATTAACTTCGGCGGAGTTGGTTCAAAAAATTTCTCCGGCGCTCCGCATTGCCAGACCGCTGGCTCTTGTTGAAAAACTTATTCAAGGTGAGGCGCCCAATCAAGAACTTTTTGATGTGATGGAAAAAACCATTACGTCTTTCCAAACCAATGACGAAATGTTTGAAATACATTTAGCCTCACAAATCCTGTTTCATCTTGGATATTTGAAAAAAACCGACCTAGATTTGGACAAAAAAGCTTTAATCAACGCCATAAATAATGGACTCCAAAACAGCCACTTGACATAATATTCATTTGGGGGTATACCATTAAGTAGTTAGTTCATTGAGAAATACTTGCGAATGGTCATAGCCAAAAGATACCTATTTCTAGGTATTTTCTGGCTATGACTACCACAACGGTTGCCCTCTAGCAAGCATAAGTAACTAAAAAGAAAAAGGGCTCATGAGCCCGGAAAGGAAGTAGACATGTATACTTTCGGACACCCGATCGCTCACATAATTGACTTGTCGGTTCCGTGCAAGCTGCCGTTCGACGGGGCCGAGCGCGTGAACCTGGCGAAGTCAGGTGTCGTGAAGCTCAGGCGGCGTGGCGACGGCCTCTGCCTCGGCGGCGTGAAGCTCTCTCTGTTTCTCTCCGAGAACCAGAAGGGTGGCAAGGTCATCGGCGGTCACGAGCTCCGCAAAGAGCTCGAGGCACGCGGCAACAATCTCAGCGCCAAGATTCTCGACTACCTCGAGGAACACTCCGAACTCTGGCCGGGATCCTGGAAGCGAGACGAAGATGGCAACACCATCTACGTCTACTTCTGGGACGACATTTTCCGCGGCCCGTCGAGCGGCCGCCTATGTATCCGCTTCGGCGTCTGGCGCGCGAGCAGGGTTGTGTCGTCTTTCAGCTGGCTCGACCTTGACTGGAATCGTTGCGACCCCGCCGCTTCTCTCACAAGTTAGGCACTTTGAACTAGATTCTCTTGTTCTTCTGGAACCCTAGAGTCTGGCCCCTGGGCCCACGATTAATTTCGTGGGCCTATTCTTTTTGATAAAATGTTAAATGGTAGTAGGTTAATCTGTGAACGATCAAGGTTTCTCACGGCTGAATCCAGTATCCATAAGATGTATGGGAGCTTTTCTTCCTTCGGTAAGAAACTTGCGGTTGTAGTAACTTCAATCAACTCAATAAAAATCTTGTCGACCCGATTGCCTAAAGAATAAAGAATCTGTCACTTCGTATTTGGGGATGTTGGAGCATGGGAATACGTGCAAAATTAAAAGATATATAACAAAATAAATGTTATAATAAAACTTTATGGACGAAAGGGAAAAAGATAAAATCGGCAGACTTAATGACAAACTCTATTCACGGACGCGTTACCGAGACCCGCTAGATAAACGCAGTCCAGTCGGAGAATCTGAATCTCCAGAAGTTGCAGAAAATTGGCAGACCCCAAAACTTAACGAGATGCTGACACACGAACGGACTCCTCCCCGAGTTGGTCTTTTTATGAAAAAGATTTTTATTCTTGCCCTTCTGTTTTTCGCGGTGGCCATCGGGATTAGCATTTTTATCTTTGTCGGGGGCGCCAACTTCATTTCTTCCAAAAATGTGGATATTAATATTCTTGGTCCGACCGTAATATCAGCCGGGGAAGCGCTGGAACTTGGAGTCACCATTTCAAATAGAAATAACGCCGATCTTGAATTTGCCAACTTGTCTATACAATACCCGCAGGGTAGCCGATATCCCGATAATACCGCGGAATCTTTGACTTATACCCAAGACAGCCTGGGAATAATAGCCGCCGGTTCAGAAACTGCGTATAACGCGCGGGTAGTTCTTTTGGGTTCTGCCGGAGAAATTAAGGAAATAAAACTTTCGGTTGAGTACAAAGTTAAAGGTTCGAATGCCACTTTCTATAAAGACAAAGTTTTTGAGGTGGCCATAGGCAATTCTCCGATTGTGCTTATAGTGGAAAATCCCCAATCCGTCGTCTCCGGAGAACCTTTTACTACTAAAATTTCCGTAGCGCTAAATACCACTGAAATACTCAAGAAGGTTATTTTAAAAGTTGAATATCCGCATGGATACAGCGTCATTGATTCGTCTCAAACGCCTATTGGCGAGGACAACGTTTGGTTATTGGGAGATTTGACTCCCGGGAGTAAGAAAACGATTTCTGTTCGCGGGCAACTGGTTGGCGAAGATAAGGAGGAGAGGACTTTTAGATTTTATGTCGGTGTTTCGGATTCTCTGGACACGGGCAATAATTTGAAAATAGCCGTTGCGTCTCTTCTCAATACGGTTATGATAGACAGACCATCTATCGGGTTGGATGTCTTTTTCAACGGAGAAAATGTTTCCACTTATATCGCGCCGGCCGCTCGTACGGTTCGTGCTTCTATTAGATTTACCAATAATCTTTCGGATAAATTACTCAATCCGCATCTGGAGGTGGCTCTTTCCGGTCCGGTTCTGGATAAACTTTCTGTTCGGCCGGGGAATGGCGGTTTATATAATGCAGGAGATTCAAAAGTGGTTTGGGATCCAAAGAACAATCTTGGTCTGCCGGAACTTGCTCCCGGCGAAAATGGGCAGGTTACTCTGGACTTCTCTTCTTTGTCTGGTTCATCTCTACCGCGGGGCAGTGGTGATATTATATTGAATTTTTCAATGACAGGAGCGCCGGTTAATACTGTAGAACAGGGGACCATATTGGCGAAAGATACTCGAACGGTGAAAATTTCATCGCAAGTTAATTTTTCCGCTAAGGCGCTTAGGTCATTGGGCCCTTTCGCCAATAGCGGCCCCCTTCCGCCCATGGTAGGAGAGAATACTACGTATTCTGTTATCTTTAGCGTTGGCAATACCAGAGGTGATTTGACTGATGCGAAAGTAACCGCCCGTTTGGGCCCAAGTGTCGATTGGTTGGGGGCCTCAAATTTTACAAGTGAAGATATTTCTTATGATTCATCAGCCAACATCATTACTTGGAATCTGGGAACACTTTCTTCTGATACGGGTTTTTCTTCCGCTCCGAGAGAATTGGCTTTCCAAATATCTCTCGCTCCGCTTCTTAACCAGATTGGCACGGCGCCAAATTTAATTACCGGAATAGTTTTCTCCGGTCGAGATGCGGTTACTGGCGAAATGGTGACTGTCGGTGGGCCATCTCTCAATACTCGTCTGACGAGTGATCCCGCGTTTATTCAAGGGGATGATATAGTAGTGAAGTCAAAACAACAATAATGAGTAAAGAATTGGGATTAATGGAAAAAATAGTTTCGCTTTGCAAGCGGCGCGGATTTATTTATCCGAGCTCCGAAATCTATGGCGGATTCGCTGGATTTTGGAATTACGGTCATTACGGCTCAATCTTAAAAGAGAACATCAAGTATCTTTGGAAACAGAGATTTATATTTGATCGCAATGACATGTTTGTCACCGATACTTCAATTATAAGTAATCCCAAAGTTTTGGAATCTTCCGGCCATGTGTCTAATTTCGGTAATGAAATTTTTCAAATTCAAGTTGGGACAGGGGATGAGACGATAACCTCTCACTTGCGCCCGGAAACCGCTCAAGGGATTTTTGTAGATTTTAAAAATTTAGTCGATGCCCACCACCCCAAGCTGCCTTTCGGAGTGGGTCAAATTGGCAAGGCCTTTAGGAATGAAATTTCGCCACGGGATTTTATTTTTCGCTCAAGAGAATTTGAACAGATGGAAGTCGAGTATTTCACTAAAGAAGAGGAATGGAGCACCCATTTTGAAAATTGGAGAGAAATAATGAATAGTTTCGCGAGGGAAATTGGTATCAAAAAAGTTCATCAATTAGAAATGTCGCAAGACGAGAGAGCGCATTATTCCAAGCGCACTATCGACTTCCAATTTGAGTATCCCTTTGGAAGGGGTGAATTGTGGGGTCTGGCGTATCGCACTGATTTTGATCTTAAAAATCACAGCCTGGATTATTTTGATGAGGAGGCAGGAAAAAGATTTGTTCCGCATGTTGTAGAACCTTCCTTGGGTGTCGACAGGACAGTGTTAGCTGTTCTTTTGTCCGCTTATGCGGAAGATGAATTAGGCGGGGAACCGAGAACTTATTTAAAACTGAATAAAAATATTGCACCAGTACGAGCGGCAGTCTTTCCACTTTTGAAAAATAAGCCGGAGTTAGTTTCAAAAGCGAGAGAAGTTTATAAAAGCTTAAAGCTTCAAGCTAATAGCTGTCAGCTTGAATATGATGATAATGGTAATATCGGCAAGCGTTACAGACGACAAGATGAAATCGGCACGCCCTTTTGCATCACCATAGACTTTGACACTCTCAAAGATGACACTGTAACCCTTCGCGATCGAGACACAGGTGAACAGGAACGAATCACTATCGCGAATTTGAAAGAAACTATTATTTGAGGTATCCTGTCTTTCTAATGAATTTTAAAAAGACGACATTTCCGAATGGTTTAAGGGTTATTACTGTGCCTGTCAAAGATAATCCGGCAGCGATGGTGTTGGTGGTTGTGGAAACTGGTTCAAATTACGAATCAAAAAGTGAAAACGGTCTCTCACATTTCTTGGAACATATGTGTTTTAAGGGTACCGCTAACAGACCAAAAGTGGCCGATATCGCCAGAGAATTAGATGGTCTAGGGGCGCAAAATAACGCTTTCACTTCCAATGAATTGACCGGTTATTATGCCAAAGCGGCCAAGAAACATTTCCCTAAGTTATTTGAAATCGTCGCCGACCTTTATTTGAATCCCACTTTACCCGCAGAAGATTTGGAAAAAGAAAGAGGCGTGATATTGGAAGAAATCAGCATGTATGAGGATTTGCCACAGAGAAGGGTCGGTTATGTATTGGCGGAACTGATGTATGGCGATACACCGGCCGGCAGAAGCACTCTCGGCTCGCGGGAAAATATAAAAAAATTCAGACGTCAGGATTTTGTCGACTATCGAAATAAGCATTACGTCGCATCGAAAACTATTGTCATTGTGGCGGGAGACGTCAGCGAACAAGCCGTACTCAAAGAAGCAAAAAAGAATTTTAAAAATATCTCTACGGCTAAAAAAATTTCCAAACTAAGAGTAAGAGAGAAACAAAAAACACCCGAACTTCTGATCCATCGAAAACAAACCGATCAGACCCACATGATTATGGCCTTTCGCGCCTATGGCGCCAAGGATAAAAGGATTCCCGCCCTGATTTTATTGGCTGAAATTTTGGGCCAGGGAATGTCGTCGCGTCTATTTAGCAAGTTACGTGACGAAATGGGCGCTTGTTATTACGTCAGAGCCGAACATGACGCCGGCACGGATCATGGCATTTTCGCTATTTCTGCCGGTATTAATGTTTCGCGCGTTAGAGAAGTAACGAAGGTGTTATTGGAGGAATGCGACAAGCTTTCTAAAATTCCAGTTTCTAACAAAGAATTACAGAAAGCCAAGGAACATTATGTTGGTCATCTGTATCTGAATCTTGAAACCACGGACTCAATAGCCGAATTTTACGCCCATCAGGAAATTACTACAGGTAAATTAAAAAATCCTCAAGAACTCGAGGCGACTGTTCGTCAAGTGACAGCCGAAGATATTGTGAAAGTGGCCGGAGAAATTTTTAGAAACGATAAACTCAATTTGGCTATTGTCGGCGATATTATTGACCAAGGAGCTATCAAAAAGGTCCTTTCTCTTAAATAGTGTTAATATGATGGATATGAGTGATAAACAGAAGTGGGACATCACTATGGGTAGTTGGATAAGAGGCGCGGTTGTTATGGCTATCGCTTACGCGCTATATCAAGTCTCCGATCTTATTTTGGTGATTATCGTCTCGGTTGTTATCGCCTCTGCGATAGAGCCTGCAATAGTTGTAGCGAAGAGGAACGGCATTCCGCGTCTACCGGCAGTTCTTTTGGTTTATCTGTTTTCGGCCTTGGTATTTGCTGCTCTTTTCTATTTCTTACTTCTGCCTCTGGTCGGTGAGATATCGAGTTTCATTAAGACGCTGACGATTTATTCAAACTCGTTAACTAACGGTGGAATCCTTTCCGAAATGTTTAAAACTCAAAACTTGTTTGGTGGTTTTGATACCCCTGTTTTAATCAGAGAATTAAGCACTCGATTGAATGCGCTGTCCGGTTTTCTTTCACAAGGAGTATTTTCTAGCGTCTCTCTAATTTTCGGTGGGATATTTAATTTTATTCTTATTTTAGTTCTCTCTTTCTATTTTGTTGCGCAAGAAGATGGTATCGGCAAATTTCTTAAAATTATTACGCCGATTCAGCGCGAGCAATACATTATTGGATTGTGGCGACGTTCTCAACATAAAATCGGTCTTTGGATGCAGGGCCAACTTTTGTCTTCAGCGCTTATGGCTTTACTTGTCTATCTTTCTCTTCTAATCATAGGTGTGCCCCACGCAATGCTTCTGGCAGTGTTGGCCGGAGTTTTCGAACTTATTCCGCTCGTTGGTGCGACCCTTGCGGCTATTCCCACTTTGTTTGTGGCGTATACTTGGGGTGGTACAACCACCACTCTGATTGTGGCGGCTCTCTATATCTTGATTCAGCAACTTGAAGGGCATGTGATTTATCCCTTAGTCGTCAAGAGAATGATGGGTATCCCACCGATAATTTCTATCATTGCCTTGGTCGCTGGCGGTGTCTTGGCCGGTTTTCTAGGCGTGCTTATTTCTGTGCCGGTGGCTGCGGCTCTGATGGAATTACTTTCTGATTTCGAGGAGCGCAAGACGGAAAAAATGTCCGGCGCCAAATCCGCTTCCTAGTCCCATGTCTCAAAAGAAAAGTTTCTACATTACTACGACACTACCCTATGTCAATGCCGAACCGCATATCGGTTTTGCGATGGAAATTATTCACGCCGATATAATAGCGCGTTATAAAAAATTGCAGGGTTATGATGTTTTCTTCAACACTGGTGTAGACGAGCACGGTATGAAGATTTATCAGAAGGCGTTCGAATTTGATAAATCTCCACAGGAATATGTCGATACTGCTGTCATCAAGTTCCAGAATCTCAAAAAGCTTCTCGGTCTCTCGTCAGACATACATTTCGTACGCACGACAGATCCGTGTCATGTATCTGCCGCCCAGGAGTTTTGGAAACACTGTGATACCAGTGGTTATATTTATAAAAAGAAATACAAAGCCAGATATTGTGTCGGATGCGAATTAGAGAGAACGGATTCAGAAATAGAGAACGGCAAATGCTTCATCCATCAGGATAGAGACCTTGAAGTGATAGAAGAAGAGAATTACTTCTTCAAATTTTCTGCATTCCAGGGGCCATTACTTAAGTTCTACGATGAGAATCCTAATTTTGTTATTCCTAGCACACGCTTCAATGAGATTATCCGTTTTGCTGAAAGGGGATTGGAAGATTTCTCTGTTTCACGCCTGAAGGAGAAAATGCCTTGGGGTGTACCAGTACCAGGTGACGATAGGCATGTCATGTATGTCTGGTTTGATGCTTTAGTTAACTACATCTCAACTCTAGGTTGGCCTGATAGTGAAGATTTCGAGAAATTCTGGGTTAATGGGACCCCAATCCAGTTTGCCGGCAAAGACCAAGTGCGCCAACAAGCTGCCATGTGGCAGGCGATGCTTATGTCTGCCGGGCTCTCGCCGTCCAAACAAATAATTATTCACGGGTTTGTAAATTTTCAAGGCCAGAAGATGTCCAAATCTCTAGGCAATGTTATCTCACCACAAGAGGTGATAAAAAAGTTTGGTCTTGATGCTTTGCGCTACTTTGTGACGAGAGAGTTTAATCAGTTCGAGGATACTGACTTAAGTTGGGAGAAACTTGGTGAGGCATATAATGCTAATTTGGCAAATGGTTTAGGTAATCTAGTCTCACGGGTGATGAAGCTCGCCGAAACCAATCTCGATGCTCCAGTTGGTCAAAGCTCGGCTTTGACCGCAAATGATGAGTTGGGGAAGATGCTTGATAAGTTTGAAATCCAGAAAGCCGCGAATTATATCTGGGCTCGGATAGGGGATCTCGACGCGGAGATTCAAGAAAAAAAACCGTGGGAATCTAAAGATAAAAAAGTTATCATCAGTTTAGTGTCAAAGCTTTCTAACATTGGGCATATTCTCTCGCCATTTATGCCAGACACTTCAGCAAAGATACTCAAAGCCATCAAAGAAAATAAAAAACCAGATAATCTATTTCCGCGCATCAATGCCTAAATATTTCGATATTCATTCTCACCTTAATGCCTCTGCATATGATTCGGATAGGAAAGAAGTGATTACGCGGTTTAGAGAGACCGACACTCATACTATAGTTGTCGGTACCGATTTCGAGTCTTCAAAAAAAGCAGTTGAACTTGCTGATAAATACACAGAAATCTACGCTTGCATCGGTATTCATCCCGTAGATAACCCCAGTCAAAGTTTTGAAAGAGAAAAATTTGAGAAATTAGTTCGACACCCCAAAACTGTGGCAATAGGGGAATGCGGTATGGATTTTTTCCACGCCGATAAAGATGCCGACTATGACAGACAGAAAAGATTATTCTTGGACCAAATCGAGTTTGCTTTGAAATACGATAAACCCATCATGATCCACGCGCGTAATGCTTATGAAGAGTTGTTAGAAATTCTCGAGTCGTTCAAAGAAGCCGAGCCTCCAAGTGGAGGCTCGGCTTCCAAGTTACGTGGCAACATACATTTTTTTGCCGGCGATACGGAAATCGCTAAAAAATTTTTTGAAATCGGCTTCTCCGTTTCTTTTACGGGAGTTATCACTTTCACACGTGACTATGACGAAATTATCAAATTCACGCCTCTTAATATGATCATGTCGGAAACAGATTCGCCATTTGTGACACCAGCGCCGTATCGCGGCAAGCGTAACGAGCCAAGTTATGTCAGAGAGGTAGTTAAGAAAATCGCGGAGATTAGAGAAGAAGACGAAGAGGTCGTAAGAAACGCTCTTGTCAATAACGCGCTTTCTATGATAGGCTAGTTCAACTTATGATGAATTCAGAGAACGAAGCAAAAGAATCAACTGTTTATGAATTGTGTTTTTTAATCTTACCGAGTATCCCGGAAGATGAACTGTCTCACGTTACGGACGCCCTCAGGAGAGTGATTGTGACCGAAGGCGGCGCGGAAATTGATGCAGAAGCTCCTTTCAAAACAAATCTTGCTTATTCCATGTCAAAGACTATCGGCGCCAGTCGCTATGTCGTCTCGGACGCCTATTTGGGCTGGATTAAATTTGAAATTGACAAAACTAAAGCGTTGGCAATCAAAACCGGCGCAGAAAAGATAAAAGAAATCTTGCGTTTTCTCTTGGTCAAAGCTCCGCGCGAAACCGCTTTTACTTTTGCTAGCGCCAGAACAGCGGCGGAAATTCCAACGTCGGAAGGAATTGAAGAAAAAATTTTGCCGGCAGAAGCGCTGGAAAGCGTCGAGCAATAAAATATGCTAAAATAACATCATGTATCTCAACCGCGCTATCATTATCGGTAACCTTACCCGCGACCCGGAACTCAAAACTTTGCCTTCCGGCATGACGGTGGCGTCGTTTGGAGTGGCTACCAACCGAGTTTGGAAAGATAAGAATGGCCAGAAACAAGAATCAACGGACTTTCATAATATAGTCGTATTTGGCCGGCAGGCGGAGACCGCCGCTCAATATTTGCGCAAAGGTGCGAGCGTATTGGTTGAAGGTAGGATACAAACCAGAAGCTGGGACGCGCCGGATGGAACTAAAAAATATCGCACCGAAATAGTGGCCGACAGAATTCAATTTGGCCCGAGAAAAGACGGCGCCGGTACTTCTTCTTCTGTCAAAACCTCGGATAGTAAACAGGACGCGCCCCCCATTGATGCCATTGAGTATCCCGAAGACAACGTTAATGTTGACGATATTCCATTTTAGCTTTAGCTAAAATGCCCTGAGCATAGTCGAAGGGCAAGCAAATAAACGTATGAGAAAACAAAATTATTTCAAAGAACACAAAATCAAGCATGTGGATTATAAAGATATTGAGACTCTTAAAAAGTTTCTAACGCCTCACGCGCGGATTCAATCTCGAAAGCGTTCAGGCGCTCCCGCCAAGTTTGAACGCGAACTTGCTCTGGCCATCAAGCGCGCGCGTTTTCTCGGTCTCTTGCCGTTTGTGTCTCGATGAAGCGAAGTGTTTTTCGATAACTAAGTTATAATTTAACAATGCGTATACCGTATGCCATTCAAGGAGCGCTTTTCGGACCAGCGTTAATTGGGCTCTCGCTTGTGTTGAAATTGCTTTGTCCCGTGCCCGTCGGCGCCGGTTGTCTGACAGACCAGCTGGCTGTTCCGATATTTTTACCTCTCATCTTTGTCTACAAAGTGGTAGATAATAATTTGGTCATGTATCACGAATTATGGTTTGTTGTCTTGTATTGGGTTTTGGTCGGGTTATTGGTCGGTCTTATCTTCGATCTGCGTAATCACCGGTCTCCGTATTAACTCGTATAGTGTCGCCCTCTTTGATAAACATCGGTGCTTGAATTTCAACTCCCGTTTCAAGTTTAACTGTTTTGGTGGCGCCTTGCGCCGTGTTGCCCTTGGTTGCCGGATAGGTCTCGATTACCTTGAGGTCCATTTTGATAGGTAATTTGAGACCGATAATACGAGTATCAAAAAGTATGACATCAAGCAGTATATTAGGTTTGAGAAATTTGGCCGCTGGGCCTATCAGCTCTTCTGATAGTTTGAAGCGCTGGCTTGGGTCATTAATTTCCGAAAACCAATATTCTTGCCCGTCCTCTGGCGGGCGCCTTCTTTTAACATATAAATATTTAATCTCCTTTTTATTAATGTCGGCTTCTTCGGCTTTGTCGGATGCGTGGAAAGAGTGTTCGACAATTCTCCCGGTTAAAAGATTTCTTAATTTGGCGGCATTGACCGGTTTTCTTTGCTGTTTGCGAAAGACGTGCGAATCGACGACCTCATACGGCTCGTTTTCGAAAACTATATACCGACCTTTCTTGATTTCACTGTATTCAAGCATGGTTTAAATAAGGCCTAAAATATAGCTTATTTTGGATACAAAATATACTTGACAAATATGATACATGATTACATAATTAACACAGATCGATCGAAGAGAATTTGTTCCCGAATTCCATATGTAATATGCATTACAATTTTGTCGCAATGAAAAGATAGCGTATACATAATAAAAACGCTATGCTAGATTCTACTTCCTAACGCAACATTTCCTGAAACAACTCTTTGGGTT
>CAZYVS010000009.1:0-15333 GCA_964651655.1 uncultured Candidatus Saccharibacteria bacterium
CGGTTGACTTGTCTATCTCGTATTTATTTTTGGAACCTTTGTTTATCTCAACAATAACATTCATCGTCTCTTTGGTTCCGGAGTCTATGTCATGCCATAAATTCATGTTCAATATTCTAACACACAAGAGAAAGAGGTTAAATTTCTTATTGTGAAGAAGATTCGCCGACTGCCAATTCTTCGCCTTTGGCGGATTGGATATCAATTCTCCAGCCGGTTAGTTTGGCCGCGAGACGCACGTTCTGTCCGCCCTTACCTATAGCGAGCGACTGCTGGTCTTCGGAGACATTAACAATCGCGGACATTTCTGTTTCGTTAATTTTAATGTCTAGAATTTTGGCGGGGGAGAGAGCCTCCTCGATAAATTTTTTCGGCTCGGCTGACCATTCAATGATATCAATTTTCTCCCCGCGCAATTCAGACATAACAGTCGAAACCCTTACCCCCCGCTGGCCGACAAGCGCGCCAACGGGGTCTATGTGATTATCCAGGGCGAGAGCGGCAATTTTGGAACGGTAACCGGCTTCTCGCGCAATGGCCTTAATTACTACGGACCCGCTTGCCAATTCCGGCGTTTCAGCTTCAAAAAGTTTCTCAAGAAATTTGGGGTGCGAACGTGAAAGACGAAGAAAGACTCCCCGGGGACTCTCTTCTACTCTGTATAAATAAGCGCGCACACGCTCTCCCTGGTTGAAACGCTCGCCTGGAATCTGTTCTTCGTAAGATAAAAGGCCGGTAGCGCGGCCCATGTCTATAAAGATATTGCCGCGCTCAATACGCTGAACGGTCCCGGTCACAATTTGCCCCTCGCGTTTGCCAAATTCGGCAACGACGGAAGTTTTTTCTGCTTCGCGAATTTTTTGCATGATTACTTGCTTGGCGGTTTGGGCGGCAATACGGCCGTAATCGCCCTTTGATTCAATGGGAAAGATGATTTCTTCATCAAGTTGGGCGTCTTTTTTAATTTTCCGCGCATCTTCTATCAAGATATGATGTTCCGGATTGTAAGGCACTTTTTCTAAGGTCGAACCTTGAGCATTAGTATCCAAGGTTCGACCTTGATTTGGTTCATCGCCAAAAATAACACGCGAATCACCCACCACAATCTTTACTTGAAAAAAGTGCGTCTCGCCGGTGCCGGGATCAAAAGTGGTGCGAATAATTTGACCTTTTTTGCCATACTCTTTCTTGTAAGCAGTGGCGAGAGCGGCTTCTATCGCCTCTACAATTGACGCGCGCGGAATACCGCGCACTTCTTCAAGTTCGCCGAGTACCGAATTGATAACTTTTAGATCAAACATAATTTTTGTTTATTTATCATTTATTTACCAAAGAAGTCCGCCTTCCGGCGAACTTCTCTCATTCACCCCGCCGTGGCGGGGCAAGCCTCTTACTCCTGAAGTGTAGCAAACCTTTAATAAACTTGCAACCATTATTTTGATTTTATTTTTCTTGAATGTTTTTTTAGCCAGATTGCAATAACATTTAAATCTAATTTCTCGTCGATAACCCGCAAGGAAAATTCTTCGATACCACCTTCTTTAACTGTGATGATATATCCATTATCTTCTAGAAAAACACCCGCACTAGTCATACCAGTTCTCTTATTACCATCAATGAAAGGATGATTCATTATGATATTTCTAATATAAACAGCGGCTTTAAGAAAAACTGTAGGATACAGCTCTTTTCCAAACACTTGTTGATTAGGCGTGTTTTCCAAACTCAAAATAATGTTATGGTCACGTATGCCGTGTGAACCTCCAGTTTCATCCACGACCATGGAGTGTATTTGTAGAATATCCTCCACAGATAAAAATTTCACCTTACTTTCGAGCTAGGGCTTCTAAATCCTTTCTATAACGATTGATAAAATTAAAGGTCAGTTCAGCTATTCTTTCTTGACGCACAGATGATTTACCCGCCAATCGGACAGTAATTATTTTTGCTTGCTGATTAATTTCAACATCAATTTTACTTCCAGCACGAATACCAAGTCCAGGAAGAGACTTTTTGGGAATTACCACAGCAACCGAATCGCCAACTTTTATTACTTTCTGTGCCATTATAATAAAATACTAATCTAATCTCAAAAATAAGTCAAATCTTCCTTTGGATCATTCAATAAATAATTTCGGAATGTGCAAAGTTCAAATCTATACATACGTTAATAACTCACGACCGTGAACTTATAACGTATGCGGAATTAACTTCTCCTCTAATGAAACTTTTTGTGCGCATCCTTCAATTAGTATCTACGGAGGCAACGCCTCCGTATGCACGCCTACTATTTACGTATTTACATGAGCGTTGCGAAGGTGCTGAAACATTACGGGGTATCAACATTAATAAATTTATGTTATCTTAGATTTAGATTTCTTTAGAGGAGGTGAATCTATGGATAATGCTTGGAACTGGTTTTATTTGCTGTACGTCGTGCCGCTTGTTTGCATCGTCGTGTTCGTTGTCATCATGTGGAAACATCCGAAGTTATTCGACTAACTTCAAAAAGTTTCCACGCAAATCAAGGGCTGCGCTTCGCGGCCCTTCTTTTTTTAAAATACGTTACTTTCGTGCTATAGCATTAAGTTAGCGTATGTGGGTTATACTATCATCTTTTCTATCTGCTCCTCGAATGAAATTTTTTGTGCGTATCTTTCAATTGTTTATCGGTTACGTGCGTATAGATTTGAGTTGTGGCGATATTGGCATGGCCAAGAAGCATTTGGACGGAACGCAGATCGGCTCCGTTACTCAAAAGATCGGTGGCGAAACTATGACGAATAACGTGTGGAGTAACTTTCTTTGAAATACCGGCCTTAATGGCGTAATGCTTCACAATCCTTTCTATAGAACGCCGAGTGAGAGGCTCGGCATCTTTTGTTTTAGCATCCTTACTTACCTGTACAAAAAGAGCGTCATTCATATCCTGGCGGGCCTTGAGATATTTAGACAAAGCTTTCCTCGCCTCATCAGAAACAAAGACTACTCGCACCTTGCCACCCTTGCCTCTAATGGAGAATTCCCCGATGGAAAAATCAATATCATTATTTAACGAACAAAGTTCGGACACGCGCAAACCCGTGGAGAAAAGCAGTTCAAGAATCGCCTTGTCACGAAGCTCCTTAATTCCGTCGCCCCGCGGCGCATCGAGTAGACGCGAGAGTTCAACGGGAGAGATAAGATCGAGAGAACGCTCCGAAATTTTGGCTAATTCGATACGTTCGGATGGCAGAGTCGTTATCTCTTGACGAGCCAGATATTTAAGAAAGGCGCGCAAAGCAATCAGATAGTAATTCTGTGTTTTCTTCGACATGGTCTCACCGGTCTGCCGGTTATTGCCGTTTGACTGGCGGTTGAGCCACATCCGAAATTCTCTCACCACATCATCACTGATATCCTTCGGATTCTTTAGTTGCGCATGATTAAGAAAAACGGAAAGATAATGGTTATAGTTTTCAATAGTTTTAAGGGCCCGACCCTTTTCAATCTCGGTGTACTCGAGAAATTCTCTTTTCAGTCGTTCAAGCTCGCTAAGATTACCCATATTGTGCGACATTATAACACGCCGGTGTTTACACTGTCTTCGACTCTGAGGGATGAGCCCTCAGGCTCAGACTCGAACGAGAGCGAGCTTGCAGAGCGAGTCGAAGTGTGCTATTCTTGTAAAGTGATTTCAAAGACCAAGAAACAAAAACTTATCAGGAAAGTAGCCATTCATGAAAAAGATACCGGCTCTCCCGAGGTGCAAATTTCCATATTGACAAAGCGTATTGAGGAGTTGGCCAAACACTTGAAAACACACGCCAAAGATAATCACTCCCGCCGAGGGCTGCTCGCTATGGTAGCGAATCGTCAGGCGCACATGAAATATTTGGAAAAGAAAAGTCCGAAGCGTGCTTCGGCTTTACAAAAGAAACTCGGTTTAAAGAAATAACACAAGTAATTAATAATTTGCATGACAGTAATAAAACACAAAGCCCAGCGGGTCGGCATTTTTATAGACACGCAAAACATTTATCATAGCGCCAAGAATCTACATCACGCCAAGGCTAATTTCGGCGCCATTATAAAAGACGCGCTTGACGGACGCGTTCTCATCCGCGCTTTAGCTTATGTGGTCACAACCGAATCAGGAGAAGAAAACGCCTTTTTTGACGCCTTGGGAAAGGCCGGAATTGAAATCCGTTCCAAACCTTTACAAATCTTCTTGGGCGGGGCCAAAAAGGCGGACTGGGATGTCGGGCTCGCTATCGATGCCGTCATCATGGCGCCTAAACTGGACAGTATCATCCTCCTTTCCGGCGATGGTGATTACGTTCCTCTGGTAGAATACTTGCAAAATACTCATGGTTGCCAGGTGGAGATGGTTGCTTTCGGCAAATCATCTTCGGCGCGTTTGATCGAAGCGTCAGACGATTTTCTTGATCTCGATCAAAATCCCAAGAAATATCTCCTGAGTGCCGGCAACACAAAAGCTCGCTAAGAAAGTTCAAGATAGTTCGACTAGCTCACTACAAGTAAGTTAGAATAGGGCAATGAATCCCGAAGAAACTCCGTTAAAACAAATTCGCACCTTTCAAGGAGATGTGGCTGAGGCTCTTCAAAAAGAACGCGGCTCGCTTGTTTCTATTCAACGAGCGGAACATTTAAAAAAGAACGTTTCCAATAACATTCAATCTGAAAGTTCCAGAAATAAGATGGAATCGTTCTATCTCCTCGCGGGAAGTCTTTTGCTCTTTGTTCTTGGCGCAACTGGGACGTGGTACGGTTACAACGAATTCATAAGAAGAACAGCGACTCCGATTACAACTGCGCCCGCCAATAGATTTGTGACGATAGATAGTGAAGTCAGTATCAATATGGCCGATGTTTCTCGTGAGACTATTATCAGCGCTGTCCCAAACACCGTCTTGGGCGCCGCGTCCAAAGAATTGAGACATATTGTTTTCACAAAAGAAGGCGCGGGAAAACCGGATTACCTTTTTTCGATAGGTAAATTTCTTGAAATTCTTGGAACGCGCGCGCCCGGCAACCTTGTGCGGGCTTTCGATTCGCCGTTTATGCTGGGAACTTTCGGAGAAAGCAGATTTCTTATAATCAAAGTGGTTTCTTTTGAGAATGCTTTCGCCGGCATGCTCACCTGGGAAAAAGATTTGGATCGAGACATCGGCCCATTGTTTGCTACATCGGAGTTTTCAAGAAATCTGCCGGCGGAATCCGGCTTTACGGATCTCGTGGATAAAAACAAAGATATTCGAATACTTAAAGCTGGGAATCAAACGGTTCTGCTTTATTCATTCTTTGATAATAATAAACTTATTATTACGGATAATATTGAAACCCTAAGAACGCTTATTGATCGACTGACGCGAGAGAAACTTTCCCGCTAGCCCCCGTTCTGATAAAATTGAACCATGACTATAGATACCAAACATTTTAAAGAAAAACTGGAAGCGGAAAAAAAACTTCTTGAAGAAGAGTTGGAGAAAGTCGGCAGAAGAAATCCGGACAATAGCGCGGATTGGGAAGCCGTGCCCACTAACAAGGATGTCTCTCAAGCGGACGAAAATGTCGTAGCCGACAACGTTGAAGATTATGAAGATAATGTGGCAATCGTTGATACTCTGGAAACTCGTTATCAAGATGTTAAAAATGCCTTGGATAGAATCGAGCAAGGTATCTATGGAATCTGCCAGATTTGCAATGAAGAAATAAGTCTGGAACGGTTGGAAGCCAATCCTTCGGCCAGCACTTGCCGTAAACATATGAAATAACGGGATGAGTTTTTCCAAAGTTTACAGCGCGCAAACAAATCTTCTCTCCGTCACTCCAATTTCCGTCGAGACAGATATCTCGCGCGGCCTCAATGCTTTCGCCATCGTCGGACTGCCAGACAAAGCGGTTGAGGAAGCCCGTGATAGAGTAAGCGCCGCCATTAAAAACTCCGGGTTCGAGTCACCAAAAGCGAAAAATCATAAAGTTGTCATATCATTAGCTCCCGCAGACCAGAAGAAAGAAGGCCCGTCATTTGATTTGGCCATTGCTTTGTCGTATCTCGTGGCCAACAAAGATATTTTCTTTAACCATGAAGGCAGATTGTTTCTGGGAGAATTATCTTTAGACGGGAAATTGCGCCCGGTACGCGGTATTTTGCCTATTGCTCGATTCGCCAAGCAAAATAATTTCAAAGAACTCTATGTGCCGATGGAAAACGTGCGCGAAGCCGCGCTAATCGATGGTTTATTGGTGTTCGGAATCCGGAGTCTAAAAGAACTAATCGGACACTTGTCGGGCGAAGAGAGGCTTGATGCGGCGGAATTAACTATTCTGGTCAATGAAGTGACAATCACTCCTACAGATTTCTCTGATGTCAGAAGCCAGGAGAGGGCCAAACGTGGGCTTCTAATCGCGGCGGCCGGCGGGCACAATTGTGCTATGTACGGCCCGCCCGGCACCGGCAAGACAATGCTTGCCAAAGCCTTTGCCGGGATTTTACCGAAATTGACCTTTGATGAAATGCTTGAAGCTACTGGTATTCACTCTGTGGCCGGAACTCTGGCAGAAACTTTTGTCACTAATCCGCCATTTAGAGCGCCGCATCACACCGCCTCTTATGTCTCGCTGGTCGGCGGCGGAGCCACACCTAGGCCGGGCGAAATTACTTTGGCCCACCACGGTGTGCTCTTTTTGGACGAATTTCCGGAATTTGACAGAAGAGTGATAGAGAGTCTGCGTCAACCACTTGAAGATAAGGTGATATCCGTTTCTCGCGCCAAAGGCACAGCGCATTTTCCAGCAAACATATTACTGATAGCCGCCATGAATCCGTGCCCGTGCGGAAATTTCGGCTTCCGGGGCAAGCCGTGCATTTGCACACCCTCCGCCCTTTCAAGATACAGACGAAAAATGTCCGGCCCCATCATAGACCGCATTGACATTTGGCTCGAAGTGGACAGGGTTCTTCCCAGCGATCTTTCCGGCGAGTCGGAAGGTGAGAGAAGCGAAACATTTCGCGCCAAAGTAGAACACGCGCGCCTGGCGCAAAAAGAGCGTTTTCATAGACAGAAAAGAAAGATTTCCCGCAATTCGGAAATGGGCGCTCGAGACTTGGTCACACTTATTGACCTAGACAAAGAATCGCGGAAAACTCTTGACTTGGCCGCCGAGCGTTTGAGTTTTTCCCCGCGCGTTTATCATCGAATGATCAAAGTGGCGCGCACCATCGCCGATTTAGAGAACAGCGAAAAAATTAAAAATATCCATATCCTTGAAGCGGTTGAATATCGTCCGAAAAAATTCGATGTTTAAAACGCCCTTCGACAAGCTCAGGACATTTTAGCTGACGCTAAAATGGATTCTTGGCGCCACGAACTTCGAAATGGACATGTGAACCGGTTGATCTGCCGGTATTACCCACGGCTCCGATAACTTGACCTTGCGCAACGTTCTGTCCAACCGAAACATTAACCTTGGACATATGCCCGTAGAGCGTCTGGGTGCCGTTTGAATGTTTGATAACGACGTAGAGACCATAACCGCCGTTGTAGCCGCCGGATCTGGCGATGATGACTTGACCGTCGGCTGAAGCCAAGAGAGGTGTCCCCGTCGGCGCCGCGATATCCACTCCGTTATAGCCATGAAGGCCCTGGGTCTTTCTCCCACCAACTATCGGTCGAAGATAGAAACCCGAATATACGGGATAGGCCGGCGATCTGGAAACTTTGGCTAAGGAGGTTGGGGTGACACTGATTACACCGTCAGGAATTATAATGACATCGCCGGGTTTAATTTGAGTATCAACAGCAAGATTATTGTATGAAAGAATGTCATTCATATCCGCCTTGTACTTGGCGGTTATGGATTTCAGCGTGTCGCCCGACCTCACGACATGGCGCACACCGGAAATCGGAAGAACAACTAATTCTTGGCCCGCCTTAATGGATGCGCCTCTTAGATTATTGGCCCAAATGATAGTGTTGGTGGAAACGCCGAACATTTCGGCAATCTCGCCTAAAGTATCACCCTGACGCACCGTATAGACACTAATCTGGCCGGTGCCCGATTTGCCAAGGTCTACGAAAAATTCACTTTCTCTTCCATTTGATTCAAGAGCGATGCCATCGACAATGGCGATTTCTATCCCGCCTAGGCCCATGGGATTAATATTCAAATAGCCAGATAATAGGTTCATGGTTTGGGAATTACCGGCATCTAACATTTCCGGCATACGCAAAATTTCCGCCCCCTGACTACGCACGTACACAGCTAAGACAGGAAGAGTAACCAAAACAAGAAATATATATATGGTCGTTTTTTGGCTAATAAAATAAGTTTAAATTGTGTAAGATGATCGGCCTGAAGGTCAGAAATACCTGTTTATGTAACAGGTATGGCTCTATTGAGCCATTTAATTGCGGGCATCCGTCCCGTCCGTTTATTATACTCCCGCATGTTATAGTGTCCAACATGCCAAAGTTCATAAATCCATCGGCTGGCGAACTTAATTCCGAACAGAAAAAAGCCGTGTCGTCCACGCAAGGACCGATGTTAATCTTGGCCGGCGCGGGCGCGGGCAAAACTAAAACCATTACGGAGAGAATCCGCCATTTGGTTCAAACCGGCATCGACCCGTCCGCCATCTTGGCCATCACTTTCACCAACAAAGCGGCCCAAGAAATGCGTGAACGAATAAAACAAAAACTCGACGCATCCGGACAACCCTTTATCAGCACCTTCCATTCACTCGGAGTTCATATTTTACGAGAGCAATCAATAAGAGCCGGCATCAATAAATATTTCACTATTTTCGATCGAGACGATAGCAAAAGAGCAGTCAAAGAAGCGCTTATCGCTTTAGGACTTGACCCCAAAACACACGACCCCGGCCGTATTATGAGCATCATTTCCAAAGAAAAGGGCAAGGCTATCAGCGCGAGTGAATACGGCAACAGCGCAAAACACGGATACTTTTCAGACGTGGTGGCGCAAGTTTGGCCGGAGTACGAAAAAGTGCTTGAAAGAGATAGCGCCCTTGACTTCGATGACCTGCTTGTCAAAACCATGAGATTATTAAACACCGACTCGGACATACGACGGTTTTACCAGAATATTTGGCGCTACATTCATATAGATGAATATCAAGACACTAACCGCGTCCAGTATGAAATTTCAAAAATGCTCGTTGGGCAAGACAAGAATATTTGTGTCGTCGGAGATATAGACCAAAATATCTATTCTTGGCGCGGAGCGGACATTAGAAATATTCTCGACTTTGAGAAGGACTACCCGGAGGCGCAAATTATCACTCTGGAAGAAAATTATCGTTCCACCCAAATCATTCTTGACGCGGCCAATGCGGTGATAGAAAAAAACAAAATCAGGATTAAAAAAAATCTTTTTACAACCAACGTCGAGGGCGAAAAACTGGGATTATTTGGAGGAAACGATGAAATCGATGAGGCGGAATTTATCGCCAATCAAACAGCAAAACTTATAAAAAACGGGACACCACCGGGAGAAATAGCTGTTCTCTACAGAGCCAACTTTCAATCACGAGTCCTTGAAGAATCACTGATGAATCGCAACATCCCGTACCAACTTCTTGGCACACGATTCTTCGAACGTAAAGAGGTTAAGGATGTTATCTCGTATCTGCGCGCCGCCCTTAATCCAGACAGCTCTTCGGACAAAAAACGCATTGTCAACGTGCCGGCGCGCGGCATAGGCAAAACAACGATGCAAAAAATATTCTCGGGTGAAGAATCCGCGCTGCCACCGTCGATGAAAGTCAGACTTGAAAACTTCAGAAACTTACTCAAAGAAATTGAAAAAATATCCAAACAAATTAGCCCGAGTGAAACAATTTCTTTCATCATTAAAGCGTCCGGGCTGGAAAAAGAATGGAAAGATGGCGGCGATGAAGGCCGGACCAGACTTGAAAATGTCTACGAACTGGTCAATTTCGCCTCTCGTTACAATCAAGAATCTCCGGAGGAGGGCGTCTTACATTTTCTGGCAGATGCCGCTTTACAGAGCGACCAGGACGAAATGAAGAGCGGGGAAAAAGCGGTACGCTTGATGACAGCGCACGCCTCCAAAGGATTGGAGTTTGATATTGTCTTTATCGCCGGACTTGAAGAAGGACTCTTCCCTCATCAGAGAATAAACGGAGACAACGCCAATGATGAAGAGGGGGAAGAAGAGAGACGGCTCTTCTATGTCGCGCTCACTCGCGCCCGAAAAAAAGTGTTTTTAACATACGCGGAAACACGCGCCATCTTTGGCCGAAAACAGATTAATATCCCGTCCACATTCATCTTTGATATTCCTGAAACATTAGTGGAATGGAAATTATTCGATAAGTACGGTCCCTCCAGAAAACCTCTCCTCGAAATCGACTTTTAACCTTATTTATACCCACTTGGAAGCTCAACCTCCAAGTGTTAGAATGTGTAGCACAATCAATGAGCTTACGAAAAATTGCCTTCGTAGAAAATGAGTTCTACCACATATACAATCGTGGAGTAGATAGACGATCCATATTTTCTGGCAAAGACGATCTAAAAAGATTTTTTCAGAGCATGTCGGAATTTAACACAATCAAACCAATAGGCAGTATTTATGAACATTCATTTAATAAAGATATCAAAGACAATTTACCAAACCCACCATTAATACAATTTGTTGCTTATTGTTTAAATCCGAATCATTTTCATTTTATAATCACCCAACTTGAAGAACGCGGCATTGAAAAATTTATGCACAGACTTGGTACTGGCTACACCAAATATTTCAATGAGAAACATTCGAGAAGCGGAGCGTTATTTCAGGGGAGATTTAAGGCCAATCACATTAACTCAAACGAATATCTGTTACATGCTAGTGTATATGTAAATTTAAATTATCAAGTGCACAAACTAAAATCCGATAAGAACTTGTTTCTCTCGAGTTGGAATGAGTATGAGGATGAGAATGAGACTAACCATGGTATCTGCTCAAAAGAGATAATCCTAGACCAATTCAAATCAATAAAAAGATACAAGGAATTTACGGAAAAGACGCTGGAAGACATTCTCAAAAAGAGAGCGGATATAGTTATTGAGTTGGAAAATATGGCCAAAAATAAGCACTTGGAGGTTGAGCTTCCAAGTTGATGGCTGGTATGAATGCGAAAAAATCACTCGGGCAACATTTTTTGAAGAGCGAGAAAGCACTTAGAACTATTGTTCAAACAGGAAAGATTGAGAAAAATGACATCATCCTTGAGATAGGACCTGGAACCGGAATTATGACAGCAGAACTTTTAAATACTGGAGCGAAAGTTGTTGCTATAGAGAAAGATGATAATCTTCACGAATTTCTGAAGAAAAAGTTTGGACAAGAAATTGTTTCTGGCCAACTAACTTTAATTCATGATGATATTTTAAAATTTGATTTATCTAAGCTAGCAGCTAAAAGCTACAAGCTGATAGCTAATATTCCGTATAACATTACCGGCGCTATTTTGAAAAAATTTCTTGAAACAGATTATCAGCCGGAAAGAATGGTGTTATTGGTTCAAAAAGAAGTGGCCGAGAGAATCACCGGAAGGCCACTTGGAAGCTCAACCTCCAAGTGGGAAAAGGAAAGCATTTTATCTATTTCTGTTAAAGCATATAGCACACCCAAATATATAGAAACAGTTAAGGCAGGTTCATTTGCACCAATGCCCAAAGTCGATTCCGCCATTATTGCAATAGAAAATATCTCAAAAAAATTCTTCACCGATTTCTCGGAGAAGAATTTTTTTACGATACTTCGCGCCGGGTTCAAATCCAAACGCAAAAAACTTTCCTCCAACCTTTCAACAATATTTGACAAAGACAAGGTCCAAACAGTATTTCAGCAACTCAATCTAGATGATAATTTGCGAGCCGAGGATGTCGGAATTGAAATTTGGAGAAGGCTTGCCGCCCACTTGCGCCAGTGCCTGCTTTAGTTGGTTCCCACTTTAGTCATCAGACCAAGAGACGGGAGCGGCAAACAGAACCACCAAACTCTTATCCAACAAGCTTGAACTCCGGGAAGATAGTCGCCCAGATGCCATTTGCCAGAAACTCCTATGTTTAAATCGGCATATAGAATGGTTGAAAAAGGAGAGTAAACCAAAGCGCCACTAACCACCGTCGGCCCGCCCAGATAAAGGGGCGTAAACCATATCCAAGTAGTGCCACTACACGTACAGGGAAATCTGGAAGAAACAATACCACCAAATGGTAATCCTTGAGCTTGAACAGATGAGGTTGATAATAGAATTCCTATTAGAACCAAGAAAACGATGGTCATATGTGTATATTTTCTTTTCATATTGTTATTTCAAGTTTATACGGTTCTTTATTTACTCCGTGTTCATTTTGGACATAAATCCAAAACACCGTCTGGTAATTTCCGAAGGTAAACTTTCTGATTTCATTGTACATAGATAATTCCGTGATGTGAAAAGTGATGGTGCCATCACTGGCGGTTATTGAACGGGGGGAATTACCGAAGGTAGTGATAAGATTATTTGCAGAAGTAAAGCCGGTTCCGACAAGAGTTACAACATCACCAGCAATTGAAGCACTTTCTATGGCCGGTTCTGCTTGAGGATTGTTCGTAACCTTGATAACAACTGCAATATCCGGATTGTTAGAAAAACCCAGCACATTGGAGACAGCTAATCTATATTCGCTCTCGGACAAAGTGAGCGGCACAGGTACATCGAGAGTTATACCATCCGTGGAAGTGGCAATTACAGGATTACCACCATTAAAATATATTTTGTTAAGAGTTTTACTAAATCCAGAACCGTCAAGCGAGATAACATCACCGGGACGAACTTCAAAAGGGAAGGCTCGAAAGAGCATTACCTGACCGGCCCTCATGCCTGGCGCAACGGGAGTGTCGATTTCAACATTAGGAAATAATTCTCGAGGGACCAAAGCAGACATGGGAGGAGTTGAATTTGCGGGAGTAATAGAAGAAGTCGCGATAGGGTTAATTTGCGAAGCGATAGCCGCGCGCGAGATTGGACCAAAAAAACCTGCCGGTGGTGTAATTCCGTTTGCTGTTTGCCAACGCGCAACTGCAGCCCTAGTCAAAGGACCAAAGTAGCCATAGGCCACAGCTAGCGGCATCTGCAGGAAACCCCTGGCAACAAGAAATTGCTGGAGAGACACCACATCCGCGCCCCTACTACCTATCGTGAGATTGGCATTAAAAGTCTGGGCGTCAGCTGGAGTAGCAAGAATACCCAAGGCAAGTGCAGTTAGAAGCGCTATTGATACAAAAAAGAGTCGCATGCACTTAATTATACACAAAAGAACAAAATAATTTCTGATATACTAAAAGCAATGCCGCGAGTCCAATTTATCAGCGCGCTTGCTGTTTCCGTTGCTCTAATCGGTGGAGCAATGTGGTTTAGATTCGTGAGAATCCCTCCTTATACAAACCCGGTGGCCACTGTTACACAGGTGGAATCAACTTCAACGGACGACCTGTTGTTAACGGACTTTTTTAATACAGAAACTTCCACCTCTGTCGCGCCCACAACCGAACTTTCTCAAACAGATTTAATCGGTAGACAACTTTTCACGGATTATCTCGAACTTAAATCGCAAGGTCAATCCACCCCAAATGATATAGACTCTTTCGCCGCGAGCTTGGCTGAAAGTATCAAAAATATCAACGTATCAATACCAAAGATTAATGCTAATAAAATTATTGTTTTACCGGAGTCAGAAACAAGCCTCGCGGTATACGGCGCCGTGATGACAAACATTCGCAACAAATATAAAAATCTTGTGGCCGCCCAAACTAAAAGTAGCGTGGGCGATATTACAAATACCGACGGTCCGGCGTTCTCAATCTTTATGAATGCGGCGGGAAAGTTATACAAAGCCGCCGCCGACGAATTGCTCTTAGTTGGGGTGCCGACATCGCTTGCTCAAAATCACCTGAATCTTATTAATCAATACTTGGAAACTGCCGAGGTTATGAAATTAATTAGTAATGCTTCTAAAGACCCTCTGCAAGCATATGCGGCCCTAAATATTTATATTAAAAATAGCGGAAGGGAAGCGGAATTACTTTTGAATATCCAAAAGACCCTAATGGCTCATGGTATAATTTTTAATAGTATATGAACCTTATTGTAAGTAAAAAAATAATAGCGTGTGTTCTTATTTTTACTTTTACTTTTGCCTTACCAGCCTCGACACTAGCCATAGATATCATCCCCCCGATTCCAGTTTCAGACAGCGCCCTTCGAGACAAAGAAGCCGGCGTAACTATGTTCGGCTTCACTGTCCCCGGTCTCACTTGGGACCTTATCGCTATCACCATTGCCAAACTAGCTTTAGAGCAAATACTGAATGCCACCACCGCTTGGATTAATAACGGTTTTGAAGGAAATCCGGCTTATGTAACCGACCCTCTTCAATTTTTCACCAAGATTGCGGACAATATTGCGGGAGAATTTATACAAGGTTCAGAGTTGGGATTTTTATGTTCACCATTCCAGGCGAAAATCAGAATCGCATTAGCCCAATATCATACTCGGAGACGGCAGTTTCAATGTACTTTGACGCAAGTGGTTGCCAACATTGAAAATTTTTATGACGACTTTAGCCAAGGCGGATGGGACGCGTGGTTTGTCATGACTCAAAACGATATCAACAATCCGTACGGAGCGTTTCTCGAAACCAAAATTGAACTTGATGAACGTATAGCGCAAGCCCTGGGTCTCCAGAACTTAAGACTTAGTTGGGATAGCGGATTTTTGGGTTGGTCTGAATGTATTAGAGAAGACCCTGACACAGGAGAGTGCTTGGAACGCGGGCCAACCAAAACACCCGGAAAAGTTATTGAGGATCAACTTGAAAATGTATTGGGAAGTGGGGTAAGGCAACTTGAACTGGCAGACGAATTTGATGAGTTGGTCGCCGCTTTATTTAGCCAACTTTTGAAACAAATCTTCTCTTCCGGCCAAGGGCTCTTCAACGGAACCGGGTTTGGTAATAGCACAAGTGGAGGGGGAAATACAGGAGGACCAATTACTTATACACTTGATATCTATAAATCTGGCACCGGCTCTGGCATCGTGACTTCACAACCGGCAGGTATCAATTGCGGCTCTACCTGTGCGGCAAGCTTCCCGAACGGCACTTCGGTAACTCTAACTGCCACACCATCTGCCGGTTCGGTCTTTACTAAATGGTTTGGAGGAGCTTGTTCCAATGAGACATCGCCCACCTGCACAATACCCATGACTGCGGTTAAAAATACTATAGCCATTTTCGACCGATGAATCCC
>CAZYVS010000010.1:0-12402 GCA_964651655.1 uncultured Candidatus Saccharibacteria bacterium
ATCACGCGGCGTCGCTCCGTCAGACTTTCGTCCATTGCGGAAGATTCTCGACTGCAGCCACCCGTAGGTGTATGGGCCGTGTCTCAGTCCCATCGGTGGGGGTCACCCTCTCAGGTCCCCTAAGCGTCATTGCCTTGGTAGGCCATTACCCTACCAACTAGCTGATACTTCGCAGGCCCTTTCCTAAGCGAATTGCTCCTTTAATCCCTGCCCGCCTTTCGGAGGGCGAAGATATTATCGAGTATTAGTTTATCTTTCGACAAATTATTCTCGACTTGGGAGTAGGTTCCTACGTGTTACTACCTCGTCTGCCACTGAACAATTATTGATATAATCACAAATTATCCCGTTTGACTTGCATGCCTTATCCACGCCGCCAGCGTTCATCCTGAGCTAGGATCAAACTCTAAATTTTAACTTCGTTAAAATTTACCCCGAGCGAAGTCGAGGGGTATTACCCTTCGACGGGCTCAGGGTTAAAATTTCTTCGAAATTTTAACGGAACAAAAGAGAAAACGATATGTATTCTTTTTGTTCGTAACGATCCTATACCTGCCCGCCAATGCCTGAGCATCAGGCGATGGCAGGCGGGGAATCAGACTGAACTTACTGTGTTCTCATAATTCATTCAATTTTGAAAGAACTTCCGCCCCAACTGCGGATTTATTCGTAGTTAAGACGTGGGGATAAGTATACCCATATTAATTTTCATTGCAAGGGATTGTATAAACCCATCCATCTTCACTTAAGCAAGAACGGTTGCGCAAAAACGGTTCTTGCGCAAATAATGTTGCTAAACACCACTTACTTCAAGAGGCATGTTTAAAAAGATGTTTTTAGACCGCTGCCTATTTTCAACAACAGAATTTTTGGGTATTTGGAAATAGGAGAAAAACTTCTTTTTAGAAATTGAGAAAAGAATGGGATGTTTTGAAGCCCAAAGTATTTCTACACCGATTATATTACCCTTTACGTCATAATCAACAAGAAGCCAATCTTCAAGCTTTTTAGTTTTGACAGATTTACGGACGGCACCAATTTTGACATATTTGGAGTCTATTTTTTTGTCGTAAGTAACTTTCATATTTATTTCCAATAAGCAGTCACGATTATAAATTTATTTTTTGAATTGCCTTTGACATATATTACCTCTAACGTTCGGTGATCAATTTTCTTTCTCACCAGTACTCGACCTTCTGATTCATGGGCATAATAATCTGGAGTCCTTATTGCCTGTTTTATATGATCCACATCAATATCACGCTCAATTATTTTCTCTTGAAAGTGGTTCGGGAATTCCAGTTGCATTTTAGCATTTTACTCCATGCCATGCAAATCTACCAAGGTAAATCACACTATTTTCGCTGTAATTTGTAGAACGTGACAAGCAAGGGCGATGCCAAAAAGATTGAGGAATATGTACCAGCAATAATGCCAATTATCAGAAGGAGGGCGAAATCCTTAGTGGCCGCAGAACCTACCAGATATAAAGCCAAAAGAGTAATAAAGATAGTCAAAGAAGTGTTGATGGAACGCCCGATTGTTTGAGTCACCGACTTCCCCACTGTAACTTCAAAGTCTTCGTTCGTATTTGACTCTTTATTTAGATGTAAATTTTCACGCAAACGGTCAAATACCACAATAGTGTCGTGTACTGAATATCCAAGAATAGCAAGCAATCCTGTAACAAAAAGCAAATCAATTTCTATGCCCATGAAATGTCCGAGAACGACAAAGATCCCTGTGGGAATAACCACGTCATGCGCCAAGGCCGCAATGGTAGCCAAGCCGTATTTCCAAGAACGAGGAAGATTTACCTGCCCGCCGGGCCCGGCAGGCGGGGAAACTTTACGAAAGGCGAAAGTGACAAAAATTAAAATCATCAAGATTACCACGGTTACGGCTTTGATAGCTTTTGACCTCAATTCTGCTCCGGCCACCGGCCCGATAGTATTTTGTCTTTCAACAATGGGATTCCCCAAAACCTTCACAAGCAATTGCCTTTCATCAGCAGTTAATTCTCTGGTACGAATTGTGAAGTTTAAATCCCCGGAAGAACGAACAGAAAAGCCGCCCGGATTCAGAGAGAAAATTTTTCGTTCTATATCGGATTGTTCGGGTCTTTCCACAAATTTTATTTCGGTCAACGTTCCTCCGTTAAAATCAATGGAAGTGTTAAAACCGTACGCGAACATCGCCCAAACGGACAGGGCGAGCAAAACACCGGAGATGACAAAAAATATTTTTCTGTGACGAATAATAAACATATTATTTTATATTGTCCCGTTTGACTGGAGGGAAACCATTGCTGAATAAAAATCTTTTTCTTTCGGTATCCACGGCCGGAGTAATGGCAAAGAGAAAAGTGCGGGAAACACTAATGGCCGTCAACATAGAAACAAGCACGCCGATACCGAGCGTCAAAGCAAAACCCTTCACCGCGGACGTACCAAGCCAAAACAAAATAATAGCGGTAATGATTGAAGAAATATTTGAATCACGGATAGAAAGCCACGCCCGACTAAATCCTTCATGTAAAGAATCGGAAATGCTTTTGCCTTTGTGCAATTCTTCTTTCAAACGTTCAAAGATAAGCACGTTAGCATCCACTGCCATGCCGATGGAAAGAATAAATCCGGCCAGACCTGCCGCAGACAAAGTGACTGGAATGAGTTTGAAAATGACAAGCGATAGAATGATATAAGACACAAGAGCAATTACTGAAACCAATCCTGGTAAACGATACCAGAGAATAAGAAAGAGTGAAAGAACGACAAATCCAATAATGCCGGCGCGCACGCCGGAATGCAGAGCCGTCTCGCCAAGAGTCGCGCCCACCGTCTGACTAGTCGCCAGTGTGATAGGTATGGGCAGAGCTCCATAGTTTAGATTTCGCACCAAGTTTTTAGCTTCCTCGGAAGTGAAAGAACCGGTAATTTGCGCTTCGCCATCGCTGATTTCATCCACGATGACAGGCGCCGAGATAATTTTACCGTCAAGCAAGATGGCTAGAATTTCGCTCTTATGCTCGCGAGTAATCTTGGCAAAAAGTTCTCCGCCATGCTTATCAAACTCCAGTCCGACAAGCGGCGCGCCAGTGGTTGGATTAAATTCCACTCTAGCTCGAGACAGATAACGGCCGGAAAGATCGGTAGGTATAAACAATTCGTCGAGAGACGCGTCAGGATTCGTTTTCAAAATTTCTTCCGTATCAGGACGCGCCAGACGAAATTCGAGAACGGGCGTCTGACCGATTAGTTCAATTGCCTGGTCAATATCGGTAACACCCGGCAGACCCACAATCAAACGCTCGTCCCTATTGCCGGATATTAATCCGGCGCTCTCTGTTTGAACCAAAGGTTCTGAAACTCCAAAGATATTCACTCTTCGCTCAATCACTTCTTTAAGCGTGGCCATGGCGCTGTTTATGTCTGCCACGTTGGAAGTATCGGCTCGATAAACAAGTTCGGTGCCGCCAACTAAGTCAAGTCCGAAACTAAACGGAAACTTAGTGTTTTCCCGTTCGCTCCAGACAAGAAAAATTCCTAAAAGTAGAAAAAACACTATCAGAACTATCGACCCAATCAGATACTTGCGCATTGGGGCATTATACGACAAATTTAGCGGCCGGCAATAGAAGCCAGGATTTTTAGCGTTCGAAGGGCAATTTTAATATCCAAGAGAAATGAGCGATTTTTGATGTAATATAAATCGTAAGAAAGTTTGTTGGTAGTTTCAAAAGTATCCACCCCGTGATGCGGATGCTCTTCTTGGCAAATCTGCGCCCAACCGGATAACCCGGGTTTGATCAGATGACGAACGTTATAATACGGAATCTCGTCAGCATAGTGCTTGACCGCTTCAGGAAATTCCGGTCGTGGCCCGATCAATGAGATATCGCCCTTCAAAACATTCCATAATTGCGGAAATTCATCAAGACGAGTCTTTCTAAGAAAATTACCCACTCTGGTCACTTTGTTGACTAAACCCTTACTTTGCCAATCGCCATTGTCGTTGAAAAGCATGGTCCGAAATTTTAAAATGCGAATAATGTGATTGTTTTGCCCGACACGATTTTGATAAGTAAAAATCGGACCCTCGCCTTCGTCAAGTTTCATCGCGATAAAAATAAAAGGATATAAAAGCGCTGGAATTAAAAGAAGGGGGATAGATATGGCAATGTCCATCAAACGCTTCAGCGCGTCATACCCCCAACGAGAACGAGTTGAAATATTTTCCAAAAACCAATTATATTTGAGAAGTGAAATAGGTATTCTATCGAAAATATCCTCATAAATTTTATGCATATCGATAAAACTAATCTTAGAAAAAATCAGATTATAGAGATGGGGTAAAACCGGCTCGACATTCTTATCAGCAAGATCAATGGCTATGACAGAAACATCTTTGGAATAAATGTGAGAAATAATTTCGTCCCAGAAACCTTTTTCATCGGCGCGACTAAGATCAACCGAAGAAACAAATGTTAGATTATAGATTGGATTGTTGTTGACTTCCTCCAACAATTTTTTCATTTCATCCCCGAAACCGATGAGGATGGCGTTATCCGGATTACCGCGACTGATAAAAAAGTAACCATACATTCTCCAAGATAAAATGAGCACAAAAGATATCAGCAGATAGATAAAGAGAATAGTTTTAGGAGTAATACCGAAAAAAGGAATGAAGTAGAAAAAGACCACGGCCAACGTTGAGTTGACAATTTGAGTACCGGCAAGCACCCCCGGTAATTTTGACTTCAGGATAACTGTGTGTTTTTCATATAAACCCGCAATATAAAAAACTAAAATCCAAAGAATAAAGAGCAGACTGAATGGAAATAAGTGCGTCCAAAACAAATCTCTGGACGGCATTTCTAAACCTCTGACTAAAAGGGACAACCATAGCGCTATCACAAAAGAGCTGAGATCGCCTACAAAAAGGACGAGGGGCTCTTTCCTATTGAGCAAACTCATAGGCGTGTATTATACAACAAAAATGACATGAAAAGAATAGTGCCGGTTTATTCAACAATTTATTCTATAATACGTTATAATATGCCTATAGCCAGATAATAGCGTATGGGCCAATTAGAAGAAAGGAACAGAAAAGAAAATTTGCAGAGACTTATTTTGAATTCCGTAGCAGCTGTCGGGATTTTGGGTATCGGTCTTATTGCTCCAAACGTAATAGGAGCTATGGGCAGAATGGGGATTCTACCAAAGCCCCGGCAAAGAGAATACGTTTTGTCTTCTGCAGCCAAACTAACCAAGCGCGGATTATTAAAATTTGAGAATGGGAGTTACCAGCTGACCAGAGAAGGAGAAAAAACACTAAGACGATGGAAATTATTAAATCACGAGTTGCAGAAACCTAAAAGATGGGATGGTAAATGGAGAATGATTATTTTTGACATTCCGGAAAAGAAAAGAGGGATTCGAAAGCAAGTAGCTATGCTTTTCAATCAAGCGGGATTTTATCGCTTACAGGACAGCGTATGGATATATCCATATGACTGCGAGGATGTTATTGGATTGTTGAAAACGGATTTTGGTGTCGGAAAAGAAATTTTATATGTGATTGCCAACGACATAGAGAATGATCGCCATCTCCGTCATGAATTTGGCCTTAATTCTTGATACGTTATCTTATGCCTATAGGTAGTAAATAACGTAGTTGATAAATATATATCTCTTTGAGCAGGACTGGGGTGTGTCGCGGATTCAGTAGATGACGCTATTTTTTGATAACTACATATGATAAAATAGCGATTGTCAATGAAAATACTTTACGGCATTACTAAATCCAATTTTGGAGGCGCGCAACTCTATGTCTTTGACTTGGCTAGAGCAATGAAAAGACAAGGGCACGATGTGGTTGTACTTTGTGGAGGTAAGGGAATACTGGCAAACAAATTAGGCGCAGAGGGTATTAGGGTCATAAGTTTAGATAAGACGCAGAGGGATATATCATTGGATAAAGAGCTTGTTTCTTTCTTTCATATATTAAAAATATTAAAACAAGAGAAACCGGATGTATTTCATACAAATAGTTCTAAGATGGGCGGACTGGGTTCTCTGGCAGGTAGAATAGCGGGTGCAAAAAAAATTATTTTTACCGCCCACGGTTGGGCATTTAATGAACCGAGACCGCTCTGGCAGAAAACGATTATTAAATTTTTCGTCTGGCTGACCATTCTGCTCTCACACAAGACAATTTGCGTATCGGAAAAAACAAAAGAGCAAATCGCACATTGGCCATTTATAAAAAAGAAATTAGTTGTCATTCACAACGGTATAACTCCATTTAAACTTGCCGAGCGTGTCAATCCAAAATTTACGGTAGGCACAATCAGTGAATTACACAAAATCAAGGGCCACGATATTCTTCTGAAGTCCTGGCAAAAATTTATCCGGAATCGAGATGCGCAACTTGTCATTATGGGTGACGGCGAAGAAAGACAAAATCTAGAAAAGATGGCTAAAAATCTAGATATTTCCGATTCTGTCAATTTTAAAGGATTCGTCAATAACGCTCGTTTGCTTCTTTCCAACTTTGATATCTTTTGTATGCCTTCTCGCTCTGAAGCTATGCCTTATACCCTGCTTGAAGCGGGGCTGGCTGGACTTCCGGTTATCGCCACTCCTGTCGGCGGTATTCCCGAGATCATTGAGAGCGGAATAAATGGTGTGCTGGTACCATCCGAGGATTCAGAGGCGCTCTTTTCAACACTCATACTTTTAGCGGAGGACAAAGATTTAAGGAAACGCCTCGGCGCAAATTTGAAAGCATCAATCCAAGAAAACTTTTCATTTGAAAAGACGATGAAAAAAACTTTACAGCTTTATTTATAATCTCGGGCCTTGGGAATGACGCTTCATACTACTAAGAACACCGAGAGCAAACCATTCGGTCACTAAATGCGACCCGCCATAACTCATGAAGGGAAAAGTAATGCCTGTTACCGGTAAAATGCCCGTATTCATGCCGGCATGAACGGTAATATGAACAGAGAAAAAAATAGCAACGCCCAAACCGAAAAAAGTTTCAAAATTAGTGGCCGCCAATTCGGCGCTGTTCACAATTCTGATAAACAAAATAAAATAGAGGATGAGAAGAATCAACGTGCCGATAAATCCCCACTCTTCGGCAAAGGCGGCAAAAATAAAATCCGTTTCGTATTCCGGCAGAAATTGCAGTTTTGATTGGCTTCCCTGCCCGATACCTTTACCCAGTATTTGACCGGAACCAATCGCGATAGTTGATTGATACGCGTTGTAACCGGCGCCCCTCACATCAGCAAGCGGATGAATGAAAGAAAGAATACGCGCTTTCTGGTAGGGAGCAAAAACTGATGTCCATAAAATAACTGAAGTCAATATCCCTAGAAGGATAACAAAAGACAAATGCTTTTTGGAAATACCGGAAACCAGCACCATCCCAAGCCAGATACCGAGAACAACCATAGACCCACCGAAATCGGGTTGCAGAAACACCAATATAAAAATAATAAACGCGTAAACGCCGGACACCAGAATATGCCTAATATTTTTTATCTCAATATGTCTGCGGGAAAAATATTTTGAGAGCATTAAAATAATTACCAATTTGGCCGGATCCGAAGGTTGGAAGGCAAAAGCTCCAAACTGGAACCAACTCTGCGCGCCTCTCGTCGCTTGGCCGACAAAAAGCAGAATCAGCAGCATTAAAATCGTAGCAATGAAAATAGAAACGAGTATTTTGGTCTCGCGCAAAAATCGCCAATCAATCATTGCAGACGTAAAAAATACAAGCACCGAAATCAAAAGCCAAATACCCTGGCGAAAGAAAAAATAATTTTCACCCGTGAAAAAATTCATAGTCACCAATCCGGCCAAAGAAATCAAAATAGCCGGCGCAAACAAATACCAATCGATATGAATCCTCTCTCCCAGTTTAGCCACCGATGCAATCATTTCAAAAAACTTTTATCAGGAAGAATCCGCATATAAATATCTATCGCGACGGGATTCTTCCTGCAAATTTTTATCGCGATCTGTTTGTAAATACCATCAAGTTCTTCCGCCGATGGAGCAAAATAGGCTTCGGCGGTAGTAGTCGCGAGCGCCCTCAACAGATTTTTATTTACATCCTTGCCAAGACCAATAGTATAAATGCTGATACTCTCCTGCCGGGCAAGCGCGGCAGACTCCATGGCGTAAGTTTCTGGATAGTTTCCTGCACCCGACTTAGTCGGTAAATTCGGCACCCCGTCCGTCAGTAGCACTAATGCCTTGCCGGCATCCTTTCTGTGCCGAACAGAATTTAATTCTTCTCTAGCCGCCAAGATACCGGCCCCGATATTGGTGTTTTGCACACCGCCGATTGCGGCAATAGAGATGTTATTAATTGCGCGCTTAATATTTTCAAGCCCAGCATTAAGAGTGGCATCAATCGGATTAGTTGCATCATTGGCAAATGACACCAGAGAGTAAAGAGTGTTCCCTTCCAATTGGTCGGTAAAATAACGAGCGGCGCTTTTTACATCAGTTAGCGGCTGCGGTGGATTAGCGCTCAAAAAGGCCATTGATCCAGAACGATCCATAACCAGAGCGACATCTACCGGATAGCCGCAAAAATCTTCCTTAATATCAAATGGTTCTAACCAGTTAAAGGTAATCGGTACAGACTCTCCGGCGGCGAGCCGTTCCACAAAAGTTTTTGAGGCGGCGATAAGATTGCCATCCTCTCCGGAAACAAGCGCCGTCAGTTCAATATTTGAGATGTGATTGAGCGAATCGTTGATAAGCGTAGCGCTCACCCTTGGTTTGGTGTCCTCTCTGGTGAGAAAAATATTTCTGGTTTCCACATTTTTAATAATTTGAGTGTTTTTCTGCCAGATAAACGTATTCGTTTGCCACTCAAGCGTCGCTCGATCGAGCCTCCGTTCTCCTATATCTATAGGACCCTCAAAGACAACAAAAGTTCCATTGTTGGGGACAAGAGTTTCTGATTCTATACTGCGCGCAGGTGTTAGGGATGATTTTTCAAAAAGCTTGAGAGTATAACGCGCGTGAAGAATCTCGGCGGCAATATTAGGATTCTCCACTACTGCCGCTACGCCGTAGACGCCCGGTCCAAATTCAAACACTCGCGGATCACCCTTGGGAATAAGCGGCAACGATTGAGCAGTGCATAATAATTGGCACGAACCACCGCAATCAACGCCAAGCTCATCGCCGTTTTGTTTTGAATCACTGCAACTCGGCGCTTGATAAAATATTAAGAAGCCGGGCGCCCCAATCAAAATAATCAAAGCAAAAACAACAATCGCTAAAACAATTCTCTTACGCTGAACAGACCACTGATTCATAAGATATAGTGTATCAAATACTTTGTTCTGGCGGCTAGCTACTTTCCCATTTCTAGTATCATCGCCACTACAGAGCTTAACTTCCGTGTTCGGAATGAGAACGGGTGTGACCTCTGCGTCGAGCCACCAAAACAAAACATTCGATTGACTAAAGCTCCGCCGTAGCGGAGTAAATTGATTTCATTTAGCAGGACACCACGTAAAATTCGCTTTGCGAATCACGTGATAGCCGCGTGGCACGCAAAGCGTGCTTTACGCGGCAGAGTTAGTAGTGATTTCTATGTTTCCTAATAGGCCTGCCCGCCGGATTCGGCAGGCGGGATTCGAGCAATTAGTACGCCTCGGCTCAATCCTTTGTAGGACTTACACCTAGCGCCTATCAACCTAGTCATCTCCTAGGGCTCTCAAACGATTCCTAATCTTGGGGTTGGCTTCATTCTTAGATGCTTTCAGAATTTATCCGTTCCCGACTTAGCTACCCTGCGATGCCCTTGGCAGGACAGCAGGCACACCAGAGGTCGGTTCAACTCGGTCCTCTCGTCGCGTTATTCCCCTATCGCTAGGAGCACAGACTATATCTTCACCCAAACATTTGAAATGTTTTGGGGTGTTGGCGTATTACCTGCATATGCTGTCGTTTTCAACGAAACGATTCCTCATTATGCAAGTCTGTCGACTTTCACCGACAAGTCGTTACGGGGTCAAACCCAATATCTTTAACAACTCATCTTTTGATCGTTTTTTCTTAGTAACATAATTTTCTTTTTGAATTACTAAGATAAGATCAGTCAGGATAAGTAGTTGCTTATTTGTTAGTCGTCTCCGCTTAGCATTAGAGAGAATCTCGCAAGCGTTGCAAAGAGCAACAGCTTGAAGTTTCTTGAAACGAACATGGGGCAGAAGTGCTTTGAGTATGTTTCGCACTTGTGCGTATCCGTTTATTCTTAGTTCGGTCATTCCGTCATTTCTTCTGGAAATATAGCCTATCCTAAGAATGTCTCTAACCCACGTTAACGGCTTTTCGTGCCGAGTATCTTGGTAGAAGCATATGGTTGGCATAAAGCGCCTTTTGAGCGCACCATCCTTACGCTTCTTGATCTGGAGCATTAAGCTTCCGTCTCCATCAAGAAACCCGGCAATATAAGCAAGATGATTGGATCGACTTCCCACGGTATTGTCTTGTTTATTTCTGGTCCTCAAGTAAGTCCATGCTTACCATTGTACCACTATCTACGGACTAGGCCGACAGTAGTTATCAACAGACCAAACATCCACAAGATTTCACCGTTATTAGCCACTTTGTCATCACAGATTACTCTGTGAAGTAGCAAAATTTACTAGAGTCAAATCCCCTCAAGAATCGAACGCCTGCAGTAGATAGGAGTCCAACCTGTCTCACGACGGTCTGAACCCAGCTCGCGTAACTTTTTAAATGGCGAACAGCCATACCCTTGGAAGCTTCTCCACCTCCGGGATAAGTTGAGCCGACATCGTCTTATGTTTACTTCTGTTACCAGAAGGAGCGGACTATATCTTCATCCTCTTGATCAATCAAAAGGCGTTGGCGTGTTAGCTATTGCGCGGAGCAATAACTCTCGGTCTTACGACCTCAGTCTCTACGGGGCTATAATTCAATTTGTATGACATGGATGAAATAACATGCGGAGCAATAAGATTCCGTAATCTAAGTAGAGAAGATTTCTTAAATCTCAACCGAGAATATGTTTTATCTTTATTAACCGCACATTCTACTCCGATGCGTTCAAGCATAATTTTACATCGAATCTGATCGTCATGATTAAATTGCTGTGTATTAAGGTAAACGTCAGATTCTCTGCACATGCTTCCGTCATCCATGAACCATACAGCCAGCATTACGGGATCGAGTGTTATGTTTGATGGTATCTGTTTTGTTCTATTTTTGTAGAAAATCTTATACATTTCTGTAAGCTCTCTATTCTGTCTGGTCGAGAAGCGGTATGCCACTCTATTTCCATTACCCTTGCGCATTTTTGGTGCGCTTCGGCACAGGGACTCGAGCATTTTGAATTTCCAATCAACATATTCTTTTTGAGAATAGGAATGATTAATTTCAAGAAGTGCGTTGCTTCGACCGGGAACAATTCTTAGATATCCATCACCTAATAACGATCCAATAATTATTGATCGCTGTATTTGAGTTAAGCTTCCCACGGTATTGTCCATACTCTAATTATAATATGGAGTTCACCGTTATAAGCCACTATTTTAATCTTATTCACCGAGTATCTACTCTCGAATAATAAGACGGCTATATGAGATTACTCTCATGGCACCCCGATGTGTTGTAACAACAAGTTAAGGTGCCGAACTGCGCCGTCGCTATGGACGCTTAGGCGCAACCAGCCTGTTATCCCCGGGGTAGCTTTTATCCGATAATTTCCGGCCGCCTCTAATGCGGACCGTCAGTTCACTATGCTCTGCTTTCGCACCTGCTTGGCATGTACGCCTCGCAGTCAAGCACTCTTATGCCATTACACTATCGGCACGGTTTCCATTCGCGCCTAGAGTACCTTAATAGACTCCTCCGTTACTTTTTAGGAGGATAGCGCCCCACTAAAACTGCCCGCCAGATACTGTCTCTTAACGTTTTTTCCGTCAAGGTTAGAATTTACAATCTAGAAGAATGGTATTTCACTGACGACTCCACGCAATCCGAAAATCGCGCTTCAAAGTCTCCCATCTATGCTACGCATCGTGATCGTAAACTCAATATCAAGTTGCAGTAAAGCTCCCGGGGTCTTTTCGTCTAACTGCAGGTAACCGGCATCTTCACCGGTATTGTATTTTCACCGAGCAGGTCCCCGAGACAGTTCTCCAGTCATTACACCATTCGTGCACGTCTGAACTTACCAGACAAGGAATTTCGCTACCTTAGGACCGTTATAGTTACGGCCGACATTCACTAGGGCTTACACAGTCCAGCCTTTTTATCCGAAGATAATAAGACCCTCCGTGTTTGACCTTCTGGCATTGGTCAGGTGTCACCCCCTATACATCCTCTTGCGAGT
>CAZYVS010000011.1:0-10109 GCA_964651655.1 uncultured Candidatus Saccharibacteria bacterium
TGATTCGATAGATTCTTCCGTAAGTGGAGATGCGTTAACAGTAGTTGCCGCATTCACATTATTCTGCTGATTAGAAATACTCACAAGTTGTTGTCGGAGAGTGGAAATCTGATTGTTAATTTGAGTAATTTTTTCTAATTTTTGATTTTCAATCTTCGCCATAACCTCCTGCGGCTTGATTTCCGTGCCCACAATCATCAAAGAAACTTCTGATGGTATTGAGGAAGATAGTCCCGTCACATTCGCGCCAAAAGATATTTTTTGTCCCGCCTTAATAATTGTATCTTTAGGAAAAGCAAAAATTTTTCCACTCATCACCAAAGCCCTTCCAAACAAACTAATCTCGTATTTAGATTTATTTTGTAATTCTATTCTCTCCGATGTCGCGAGAGTTATGACAATTTCCGGGTCCACAATCTTCACATTCACGCGCGCCACGGCCCGCCCATCCGGCAAAGATGCGTTCAGCACAACCACGTATTCTCCCGGATATTGATAGGTGTGATTCAAAATATCTCCGACTCCCTCGCTGCCGTCTCCAAAATTCCACTGAAAAATAGTATTTCGAACGTAATTAAAATCAGTTTCCGCTCTAAATTCTAAGGGGCTGCCAACAGAACCGAGCCTGTCTCTGCCGGCGCCGATAGGAACGTCTACTAACTGATGCGATGTGGTTAACGGAGTCGCACTGTAATGAGTGGATGTTCCGTCTAAGATGTTTGAGCTAGAAGAGTTTTGCGTTGTTTGAGTGTTAGCTTGATTTGAATTATCTCCCGCCCCAGTTGTTGATGCGTTAACTTCACCGACAGTTATATAATCTTTAATTTTTGAAAACGTAACCTCTCCGATACCGCTCACCTTTTTAATATCATCAATGGTCGTAAACGGACCATTTTGAGTCCTGTAATCTATAATCCGTTGAGCATAAGCTGGCCCAATACCATTTAGCGTCTGTAATTCATCAGAACCAGCCGTATTGATATTTATAAGCCCACTTTGCGCATACAAAATAGCCGGCAACGCTATCAGAAAAAACGAAATGAGAAAGAATTTTTTATAGATACCCGCGGGCATAGGCGATGACGGTTATGCTGGCTGCAATCAGTAAAAGAAAACCGAAAAGAAATTTGAAAAACGCCTTATCAAAGTAACGCATTTGATAAATTATACGGAGTGCGTATAACAACTCAACACACACATGTGGATAATTTCCTCTAACCCAGAGGTTTAACTAACCCAGAGGTTTAACCTCTGTGGTAATCCACTCGAAGATTGAGGATATAAAAATTTCCGGAGTGGAAAAATATTCTGGAAATTCCTGTTTATTTAGTATCAAGGCCGAGTCTCTACTCGCTCCAGCGTAATCTGCAAAACTGGAAAAAGTGTAGCCGTTCAAATATTTCTTTGTTTCTTCCGAATTTCTTACGCCATTCTCTTTCCATTCCGGATCAATTAATTTGACCGGATTAAGATGAATATAAGCAAACAAGTATTTAAGATATCGATCATCGGCCACATGAGTTGACTTGTAAGACGATTCAAAAAGTCTACCTTTTCTTTTGTATTTATCATTAAAATACATCGTATAGGCGGTGATTAATTTCTGCATAAACAATGAAATTCCTTTTTCATCTTTTTCTCTAACTAGTAGGTGAAAATGATTGGGCATTAAGCAATATGCACCAATATGAGTTAAAGTCGCCCCTCTCTTATATTCCCCAAAGGTTAAACCTCTGGGTAAGTCTCTAATTACTACTGATTTACTACTATTACAAAAGAACAATATCTTGATGAATCTTTCATAGTCATTTTTATCAAGGAAAATAGCTCTTTTTTCGACACCGCGGCTATACAAATGATAATACTCACCAGGTGCAAAAATATGAGATCGCGCCATAAAACTATTATACATCAGCACAGAGGTTAAACCTCTGTGTTCCTCTGTGTTTGTGGATCAAAAAACCGCCCGAAGGCGGTTTTTTGATTGTTGCCTTACCAAAAGTGTGGCTAGTAATTGCCGCTTGCCTGCATAGTTTGGATTTCCTGATTTAGCAAAACAATAAGCTGTTGGATAAGAGCAATCAATTGAGTCTTGATGGCCGCGATGGCTGCCGCATTGGCTGTTTGAACCACCACCGGAGTCACAGGAGTAATAACTGGAGCGGTCACGACAGGAGCACCTCCGCCCCCACCGCCGCCTGCGTCACTTCTAGATGTGGAAGTCGCTTCAGTCGCATCAGTACAAAGAGTTGTTGAAGGCGTAACAGTTACAGTGATTGTCTCGTTTGTCCCCGAAAGATTGTAGCCGAGCACTGATTCTGTGCTATTGCAAGTTTTTACATTTTGCCCTTGTCCGGTACTCGCGCTCAAACTCTCACGACCCGGAGCAGTTACTTGGAATAAGGAACCGTTTTTAATGGCGACTTGGAAGTTGGTGGGGTTTATGACAAGAGACTCAATTGTCGCCCCGGAACCAGAGACATTTAGAGTGATGCCGTTGACGGTGAGGACAACAGTGGTGTTCATAGAGACATCGTTATACGCAGCAAAAGCGAGTCCGGGCAGGAGCAACGCTGTAATCGAGCCAGAAAGTAATAATTTTTTCATGATCTGTTATGAGATCAGAATTAGATCGGACAAGCACCATATTTCCACACAACCAAACCATCGGTAGCTCCATTTGTAGAGTTAGCCAAGGTACTTGAAGCGTGGAACTGTAAGTTAACTGCGGTCGCAGTTGAAGTGGCATACATCTGGACACAACCAACCTCTATGGTAGACGTTGAGCTATTTGAGGTTGTAACGGTCAGGTTGCGCCCAACAATTGTGATATCTCCTTGTGTCGCGATATTCCCGGTCGATGCAGTCGTTGTCGCGAAACCGTTCACAAGGAAGTTCCCGGTCTGGGAAGTGATGGTCGATGACGCGGTCGTCAAAGTTGAGTGGCCATCAACGGTAAGCGTACCGTCTGTATCAATGTTGGTACTTATGGTCGTCACCGCATTTACCACAAGTGAGACAACAAGAACACCAAACACTACAGCGAGAACGACGGAAATTATTTTCGTCATCCTATCATTATTAATTATATTCATGCTTAATTATTATTAATTTATCTTACTAACACACTTGATTATCTCACAACTATCTCAATAAATATATTTCGTAAAGTGTGGATAACCCCGTAAAGCTCGCTGTGCTCGCCACGGGGCAAGCTCTTGCATAACAAAAAACCGCCCGAAGGCGGTTTTTTGTTTTTCTAGGTTAAGCCTAGAGCTCTAGCAATCCTGAGCGTAGTCGAAGGATTACGGGAAGGAGACGTCGTCTGTTCTCCAGTCTGTGGTCGTAGCCATGAAGGTAGTTCTCTGGATAGCAGTTGAAACATCTTTTGCAATCCACTCGAAGCCTTCAAGACCAACGGCATAGAGACTGCCGGCGGTGAAAGCTGTGGAATCTTTTGTCCTACCAAGAACCTTCCAAGTAACAGGGACGGTAACTTCAGCGTTTTCAGCCAAGACACAGCTATTCGTACCAGTTGAAACACAGGCGCTAGGAATAGAGTATGAGGTTGAGGTCGCAACGCTACCAAGCGAGCCGTCGTAAGTACCGTTACGATAGAGCGCGAACGAACCCGTGGAGCTTGCGAAGAGAGGCGTGCCTGAAGCTACAGTACCAAGCACGAGGTCACCACCAAGTGCCTTAATCTTGAGATTGAATGTCGCGGTCAAGGTAGAAGTGCTGGTACCACCAGAGAATGGCGCACCTTGAGGTACACCGCTAGTAGTGACTGACTTGGAAGTTAGAGTAATCTGGGGACCAACCTTTCTGACTTCAATAGTCTTACCTTGCGCGGAACCGGATTCAGTCAAGCCAGTGCCTGCCGCGTTCTCTGAAGTAACGTCAGCAGTGTCAATGTCAGCCGCAAAGCTGTTGGAGGCCGCATCTACGCCACGGATATCAACCTTGACCGAAAGGGTCTTGGTTGTGTTCACTGGAATAACATAGTCAATGTCAGTGAAGGTGGCGCTGTCAGCACCCGTGAGTTCAACAATAGTTGCTGAACCTACCTTAGTAGTGCCGTCATAGAGCCAAGCGGTCGTCGCCGTGGCAGTATCACCACCAGTCATGTTGATGTCAACAATAAGGTCGGTAAGAGTAACATTGTCTTTCTCGGCCCTAAAGTCAACTCTCAAGAGCTCCAGCTCATCGCACTCATCTTCTGTTGAAGACGAGGTACAGATGACCTGAGTGGCGAGAGGACTGCCAGAGTTAAGGGAAACGGCCAAAGTGGCGCTCTCCGAAAGTTCACTTTCAGAGGTGAAGTCGCGATTGAAGGCGGTGGCCGGACCATATTGGTTCACAGCCGCACCATCCACTCCGCGGATGCCGTCAACAGGAACGGTCAGTCTCCATGAGTCGCCGTTGAAGGTATCATCCCAGGCGCCCAGCGCGTCAAGAGCAACTGTGAGGACTTTGGTTGAGTTTTTAGGAACAACAAAATTCAAACCGGAAACAGTGATGTAGTAATTGGTGCCGTCTTTGACTACAGTGTTGATGTTGAGGTCTGCTGAACCAAGCACGGTGGAACCGTCTTTGATGTAGACCTTGTTAGCGATCTTCCTGTAGAAGTCAGTGTCAGAAGTTGAAGTAGTGTCATTCTCATCAAGTTTCAACTTGACTCTCTCAATCTTGATGTCAGAAGACTTGGCTTCAAGTTTGATGCCGAAAACATCCTTATTCATGTCTCCTTCATACAACTTTACTCCAGCGGGAGACGGATTGAGGGAAACTGTAATCGTGCCTTCAACACCGGGGGTAGTAATACCACCAGTAGTGGTTGTGCCACCAGTAGTCGTACTGCCGGTTGTGCCACCGGTAGTGGCGGCAACAGCAGAGTATCTGGCTTGCGAGATCGGACCGAAGTAACCGACCGCTGGAGCAACTCCATTGGCTGCTTGCCAAGCTGCTACTGCAGCTTTAGTAACAGAACCGAAGTATCCAGTTGCGCCACCAGCGAAGGTGAAGTGGCCTGTGCCTGTCAGATAATTCTGCAAGCATGTGACATCAGCACCTTGTGAACCCATGGTCAAGCTGCGAGTGAAAGTACAAGCAGTTGTTCCAGTGGTCACAGTGCCACCCTGGAGGGCGGCTAGCTGCGCCATAAGTGCATTGATTTGCGCCTGAAGTTCGGCAATGGTAACGGCACCGGCCATTGGTACTAAAGCACCAAAAGCAACGGTTGCACCTACCGCAATTCCAGCAATCTTTGCAATTCTAATTTTATTCATTTGTTAATTTATTTCTAATGCGTGAGCGCTTCCCAATAATTTCTAATATTTGTTTGAGTCGCGTCACGGGTATTAATTTTCTAACATTGGCCCGCGCTTCGCATAAAGCAAAGCTACGCGGGACAAACCCCATTATAAGGGATATTACTCCAAGTGCAAATGCACTGTGGATAACCCCGTAAAAGCGCTTTGCGCTCCCGGGGCGAGCCCCCATAATACAGGCTCTGTGGCTATTAAGCAAGGCCAGCCTTCGCGTAGCTACGGCTAGGCGAGGGAATACCGACTCCAACGCTTCTCCCCCATTTTTCTAAGAATGCCGGCCTTGATCATGGCCGAAAGTTCGCGTTGGATTGTCTTTTCGCTACAGTTACCAATTAGGGGAGAAATGTCCTTTATCATGGCTTCTTTCTTGCGTTTCAAAAAAGTAATAATAATATTCTGTCGGCTATTCTTCTTTACGGAAACGGCCCCAAATTCCCTCAATGGTTTGTCCTTTACTTCAGACCCTTCATGCAACCGTTTGATGTCTGGTTTGGGAGATTCAACATGAAGAAGATCTCCGATGCTAAGGGGATAATCAATGGTACCAATGTATTTTGTCAATTCTTCTTGCATCAGGTCATTATTCTCGGCAGATATCAATCCGACATTTTTTGCTATGGAAAGAAAACTTTTGATATTTAAAATAAGATCCCTCGCGGCCGATGACATTACTTGTCTTTCTTGACGAGAAACAGTCAAAGAGACAAATTCAGAAACGAGTAAACGTAATTTCCATTTAAGCGGTTCCTGGTCATTCAAAAAACCCGTTATTAAATAGATAGCGGAAGCAAGTTTTTCTGGTTTTTTGTCTTTATCAAAAGTATCGGGCATATTATTAATATTATTATGTCCTTTAACTATCTACACTTTTTGTCTTTTAAATACAGGCGAGTCCATTATGCGATTAAAGGACAAAGATTGCAAGTCTTCGCTCCCCAAGGTCAGACCTTTAGAATTCGTATTTAAGGTCTGACCTTTTTTACGAAGTCTTGGGCAAGTCCCGTAGAAATATAGATAAACATGTTATTATTATGAAATAACTTTTATCCTTATGACAAAAAATCGAAAGAAGAGGTCAAGTGATTGGGAGAAAGATGGTTTGTCAATATTCCGGCTCACTTCCAAGGAAACCGCCAATGGCATCATGGGTGTGTTCTCGTTAGTGCTGGCTATCTTTTTCCTATTAGGAGCCTTTAATTTCGCCGGCAAAGCGGGGACTCTCGTATATAATTGGCTCTCGTATTTTTTCGGTTTCGGATACTATCTTTTACCGATAGTGTTTGTGTTATTGGCGGCGTCGTTTCTCCGCGAACAAGAACGTAACTTGGCCATGCCGCAAATTCTCGGCTCATTTACGCTTTTTCTCTCTGCCCTTGGACTGGTTGACCTGTTCTCCAGCGAAGGCGGCGTGGTGGGAAAGTTTCTGTCCCGTTCGCTAGCTTATTTGTTTGATATCTACTTATCGGCGGTCATACTTTCGGCTCTTGTGATTGCGTCAATCCTGATTATTTTTAATGCTTCAATAAAGTTTGACCTCGTCTCATTCATTAAAAAACTGTTTTCTAAACAAGAAGTAGTCCCTCTCGCCCCAACGGAAAATGCGGTAATTGACAAAGCTATAGAAACCTTCGCGGGAAAAGGTCAGACCTTAAATACTGATTCCCAAGGTCTGACCTTAAGGAGCGAGAGTAAAATGAAACATGATGAGGGATTCACGCCAACACTAACGAGACGAAGCGGAAAAAAATGGGCCCCTCCCCCGCTTTCGCTTCTTGAAGGAGACCGCGGCAAACCCGGGGTCGGTGATATCAAAGCCAACGCCAATCTTATCAAACGCACCCTGATGAATTTCGGCATCATAGTTGAAATGGATGAAATCTCAATCGGTCCGTCCGTCACGCGCTACGCTCTGAAGCCGGCTGAAGGCGTCAAGCTTTCAAAAATTCTTAGTCTGCAAAATAATCTGGAACTGGCGCTCGCCGCGCATCCGGTGCGCATTGAAGCGCCCATACCCGGGAAATCTTTGGTCGGCATTGAAGTCCCCAACACGCTCAAATCCATCATCGGTCTTGGTTCACTTATTTCTGACGAACAATATTCGAGAAGCAATCTGCCACTCCTAATTTCGCTCGGACGAGATATTTCCGGGCATTCGCATTTCGCCAATCTTGCCAGAATGCCGCATCTTCTTTTGGCCGGAGCTACTGGTGCGGGTAAATCGGTAACTATTCACGCGATAGTCACTTCCCTTTTGTTTAGAAACCCGCCCGAGAATCTTAAATTCATCATGATAGATCCGAAACGCGTTGAGCTGACGATGTACAATAACATCCCGCATTTATTGACTCCCGTCATCACCGATCCTAAAAAAGCGATTCTGGCGCTAAAGTGGGTGGCCAAAGAAATGGAGCGCCGTTATGACATGCTTGAGAAAAACAAAGTCAGAGACATTGATTCGTATCATCAAAATACCAAAAACGACGAACCGATGCCCTTTATCGTTATTATTATAGATGAACTCGCAGACTTGATGCAGTCTTACCCGCGAGAACTCGAAGCCGCCGTAGTACGCTTGGCGCAAATGAGTCGCGCCGTCGGTATTCATCTGATCCTTTCTACCCAGAGACCGTCCGTCAATATTATTACCGGACTGATTAAGGCCAACATTCCCGCGCGCATCGCTCTGCAAGTTTCGTCTCAGATTGATTCGCGCACCATTCTGGACACGTCTGGCGCGGAAAAACTTCTTGGTTCGGGAGATATGCTCTTTCTTTCCGGAGAAATGTCCAAACCGTTACGAATTCAATCGGCCTACATTTCCGAGAAAGAAGTTAAAGCGGTCACCAAGTACCTCGCAGACACTTACGCCGATGAACTTCAAGATGAAATTAATTTGTCCGGCGAAAATCATTCCTTATCGGCGCAAACGGGTCATACCATCTTTTCCGCCGCTTTAGACCAAGATGATTCATATGACGGAGATGATGACGAGCTCTATGAAGAAGCCAGAGAAACAGTGGTTCAGGCCGGCAAAGCGTCCACCTCATTTCTTCAACGAAAACTTCGCATCGGTTATGCCCGCGCGGCCCGTTTAGTGGATATGCTCGAAGAGCGAGGAGTGATAGGCGCCGGTTCAGGAGCCAAAGCGAGAGAAGTTATAGACAGAGACACGGTAACGGCAAAAGAGCGGTTTGATAAAGAAGATACGGAAAATCCCGCCTTATGATGGCCAACATCAAACCAAAATATGGACTTTTGATTATCGTCTTTGTATCGTTCATCGCTTATTTTTTGTATCAAGCGCGCATTTTTTTAACCGGTCCGCAAGTCTGGATTGAAAATCCCAAAGATGGCCAGACGATTAGCGACCCCCTGGTGATAGTCGAGGGCCGGTCAAAAAACATTTCGCGAATCAGTTTAAACGACCGACAGATATTCACGGACGAGAACGGCCGATGGAGCGAGAAATTGTTAGTCTCTCCCGGTTTAAGTATAATGACTATTAAGGCTCAAAATCGTTTAGGCCGCGAGATACAAAAAAGTATCCGGGTCGTCTTAAATTAATCTTGATTTGATAAAACACCACAAGCAATGATAAAAATCAAAAATACAGAAACCCCTCGACAAAGTTCCCTCAATAATACTCGGGACAAGTCGGGACAAGCGAAAAATATTGATACCACTCTTGACGCAATCAGAGTGAAGTTCGGCGAAGAATCAATCATGAAGCTCGGCGACAAACCCAAGGTCGGGGTAGACGCCATTTCCACCGGCTCCATCGGTTTGGACGCGGCGCTCGGCGTCGGCGGTCTGCCAAGGGGAAGAATTATTGAAATCTTCGGCCCGGAGTCGTCGGGCAAAACCACGCTGTCCCTGCACGCCATAGCCGAAGCGCAAAAAACTGGTGGTATTTGCGCTTTTATCGACGCCGAGCACGCCATGGATCCGGAATACGCCAAACGTCTCGGGGTAAAAATAGACGAGTTACTGATATCCCAACCCGATACCGGCGAGCAGGCGCTTGAAATTGTAGATTCTTTGGTGCGATCGGGTAAAGTAGATGTCATCGTAATAGATTCAGTCGCGGCCCTCACGCCTAAAGATGAGATTGAAGGCGACATGGGCGCGTATCACGTCGGCAAGCAAGCGCGCCTGATGAGTCAGGCCTTACGCAAACTCACCGCCATTGTCGCGAAGTCAAAAACGATTGTTATCTTTATCAACCAAATCCGCATGCAGATAGGCGTAATGTTCGGGAATCCGGAAACTACCCCGGGCGGCAAGGCGCTCAAATTCTATACCTCCGTGCGTCTTGATATTCGCCGTATCGCCCAAATAAAAAAAGGGGAAGAAATTATGGGCGGACGCACTCGAGTTAAAGTAGTGAAGAACAAAGTTGCGGCTCCTTTCCGACAAACCGAATTTGACTTGATGTACAACGAAGGCATCTCCAGAGAAGGCGAGCTGATCGCTCTTGGCGAAAAATTTGGTATTATGAAAAAATCCGGCAACTCGTATGAGTATGATCCTGCCTCCGCACAAGGTTCCGGCGTGGCAAAGGAAACTATCAAACTCGGTCGCGGTTACGACGCCACTCGGCAATTCCTGCGCGAGAACAGAAAAATTTCCGACCAAATCCTAAAGGATATCCGCCAAAAATTAAAAGAAGTTTAAAAAATCACTATTTCTAACACTTGACTTTTAATATACATAATAATAAAGCGATCTTAAATTCCCATTCCTATTGCAACACTTGCAAACTTTAATGCTTTGGGTTTG
>CAZYVS010000012.1:0-9119 GCA_964651655.1 uncultured Candidatus Saccharibacteria bacterium
GCAAGGCTCTTTCTTCGTTCACTCCCATGAGGCTGATGTCCGGCAGTCGTTCGACTACCACGTCATCCATCTTGCGAAGCTCCCACTTTGCGCCCGGCGCAAAAATAATATCGTTTTTGGAAATGCCGGAATCTTTGCGAATCTTTATTACTGGATCAAGCATTAAAATGACGTCATCCATGCGCTGGTTGCGAAGATCGGCGATTTCGACAATAGTCGTTTCAACCGGCTCGATATGGCCAATGCCCCAAAGTTCCCAGTTTACTTCGTGATCTGCCAAGTTCAGGAAGATGCGACCATGATTTATTTTCTTGTATGGATTCTCGTCGTCGCGCATCAGCACTTCGCGGTTGCCGAGGGTGATCAGTTTTCCTTCTTCGAAGTCGTAGCACTCCCACAACTCGATCTGCTTTTCCGGTTCGTACTTTTCTCCGGTGACTTTAATTACTGAGCTAGAAGTTTCCACCGATTCTGAACTTTGAATCTGGCCCATCTTTTTGGTGTTCACTTCGTATCGTTCCTTTTTCCAGTCCTCGACTTGTTTTGCTTCGAGGAAATTCACATTTTTATAAAGTACATTTTCGCCGCGCGCTTTTTCTTCGCGCTCGATCTTGTCTTTTGATTTCAAAATGCGGCGGATAAGCCACGGGCAGTCCTCTTCCAAGTTTTCGGTTTCTGGAGCGGGCAAGATGTCCCACAGGTCACAAATAGTCAGGAAGGGATCGTCATGCTCGATACTTTCGTCAGTAAGCCAGGTCAACATGCCGATTCCGTTCCCATATGTAGAAGCGGATTTTACCCACTTAGGAAGTTTTTTTGAGAGCTTGATGGCATCAAAGTCGTAGCCTACGAGATCGTTCCAAGCGCCAATGGATTTTGATGCAGCGTCTTTTTTGTCTCGCGGGAGAATGCGTGTCTTTCGTTTGGCAGTTGCGAGACGCGAGGCTACCGTTTCAACAATCTGAAATGCAATTGGAGGCATGAGCCGGGTCTGGTACGCATAGTTCGTTTTTTCCTGGTAGGCTCGGTAGTGCTTGTACATGCGAAGCCACTTTGCCCGATAAGGACGGATGTATTCCTCGGCGCGTGTGAATCGCTTTTTCCACCTTTCAATGAGCACCTGTTCGTCAGCCGATGGCGAATAAACCTCCTTTTTGGAAGTTTCTTCTTCTTTAATTTTTTGGGTTGATTCCGCCATAGGAAATAAAAATAAGCCGAGACCCTTTTAAGGCTCGGCTCAATTATTTCCAATCTGGTTCCTGTCGGTTCAATGCGAGGCCGAAGCCTCAAGAGGATAAACAAAAAGCGGGACTACCACTTCTCGTCATCACACCAGCCATAATAAAATAGCTGTTGATGACAGAAGTCGTAGCCCCGTCTCGTTTAGCCCGGTAAACCCGGACGCCGTCAGGCAATCGCTTTCTGTTAAATAGATTATAGCACAGTACAAAAACACCTTGCAATAGGTGCTCTGTGTACAACGATACTACTCTTTGCGGGATCGTTTCGCATAAAGCCCGCCGCCAAGAGTAGAAACCTTTCGGTCTCAACGTATGAGTTTCCCCATACGACCATCCAAGGATCCCTGACGACGGGTTCTATACCTTGGATGGATTCCGTGCCATGCCAATCAGCAAGCTGACGGGTTTAGGCACATTCAATTGTATTATGATTTTATCATAAATTTCGGAAATTGATGATAAATAGTGAAAAGATTATGTATAGTGCAGTTATGTTAGTACCGACATATAATTTTTAAGTAGGAAAATAGCATCCTTCCGCAGATGGGTTTTAACCCAAGCCTTTTCCTTTTCACCCGGTAGAAGCTCGGCCAATCCTCTTAAAATTTCACTGTCTTTGACCGCCTCAATCACTGGAATACAATCTGCTAGATGATCTTTGATGGTTTTGCCTGTTCTTATCCTGATTACTTCCGCATTGATATCCCAATGATTTGTGCCAAAGAACCAGACATCATAAATATCACGCATCGCTGTTTCGCTTCTTGTAGTCAGAGCAGCGAGTTTGCTCGCAAAGAGATAATCTTTCTTGCCAGCCAGCATAGAGATGCCAAGATATTCTTTTACTTCATAGTGCTCTTTAATATCTGGCATAAGGATTCTCACGTTGACTTCAACTTTGACATTGTGATCTGCATCGCCATAGGAGAGCAGGAAAAAGATGGTATTTCGTTTTATATAGTTATCTTTGACCTCTCCGTATTTTCCTAACATGCTTTGGATTCTTTCGTACACTAATTTTTGTGTGGCTTCGTCCGTGGAAAATAGATCGAAGTCGAGGTCTACCGAGAAACGTGTAAGGCCATAGAAAAAGTAGGCACAAGTACCTCCCTTGAATCCAATGAGGGATGAGATGGAAGTATCCGAGTAAATATCTCGGAGAATTTGTCCCATGATAAGCTGGTGTTTTTCTTTATTGAGCATGTTTTTGGGATTGAGTCTGATATTTTTTTAAGCGCTTTATTAATTGCTTATTATCGTAAATCTTTGCAAACTCAAAGCAGGTTTCCCAGTTAATAGATCGCAGATTGTCGAAGTAAAATTTAGGAGATAAATAAATAGTGTCGAGGAATGCTCGCTCTGGCGTGGCGATGCTGTAATTCTTTTCATTCTTAACACCAAGCGCGTTGTAGAGAACACCGTCTTTCAGTTTTCTAAACGTAATTGTCTGATTCCCAATCTTTTTGGTGGTGGGATAGGGACCGGCTACAAAGATCGCAGTCTGATGCTGGAAAATAATTCCGGCTTCTCGGAGGACTGTCTCAAAACTTATGTAGGAAGGAGTATACAGACTTGTCGCTAGTTCTTTTGGATTATAGTTCTTATCCTTTGCAAAAACACCGCGAGTAAGACGGTTCAGCGATCCCTGCTTGGCATAATATTTAATTTTCGAGAGAAGATTAACGGTGTTAGTTTCCTCCCAAATCAAAGCGATATCCTTGATAGTCAGGATTGTCTTGGGAGATTCGTATAATTTGGCAATAAGGTTGTCAGTGGCCATTTTTAGTATTTTCTTGCAATATGTTTAATGGAAAGGTGATATTTCCACCTCTCCATTGTATATTATTAAATAAAAGCAGTCAAACGGCTAAAAGTGGATAAGTAGTAAAAGCGATTCAAGGCGAATATGCTATACGCAGTGGGCGAAGCAATATTATTTCTTGACCTCGTATACCTCGCCAAATGCCTCCAGAGCGTCAATAACTGGCTTGAGGCGTAATCCGGCTTTGGTGAGCTTGTATTCGACCTTTGGCGGTACGACGGGGTACGCTTTGCGCTCGATCAAGCCGTCCTCCTCAAGTTCTTTGAGCGACTGAATGAGCATTCTGTCCGTTACTTTTTCCACTTCGTTAATTTTCTTCTTCAACTCGCCATAGCGCACAACTTTGGTGTCATAAACGAGAACCCAAATAATGATACCTTTCCATTTGCCCGTAGTCGCGTTTAGAGCGAGTTGCAAAGGACAGACGTACTCGCGTCCGTTGATTTTATATTTCATCATACTGTCATTTTAGTATATAACACACATTTCTGTAAATACTTGCGTTTATATCCACAAAGCGACTATACTCTAAGTATTAGAAAAATTTATAAATTAACCAGGAGAAACTATGTACATACAATTAGCCCCAGGAAAGTTAAAAGCGGGCGTTAGTGAAGCAATAGCACTCAAAGCGTCCGACGAGTTTGAGGAAAACTTTGTCAAACATCAGAAAGGCATCATCAAGCGCATTTTTCTGAAGGGAAAAGACGGAACCTATGCCGACCTCGTGTTTTTTGAGAACAAAGAAGCCGCTGATAAGGTTGCCGAAGTTGAACAGCAGGGACACCCCGCATGTATGGCGTTCTTTCAACTTTGGGAAATGGACGAAACCAAGCCGAACATGGGTGTATTGAGTTTTGAAGAAATTAAAACGTACGAGTAATAATGGCAAAGAATCCCGAAAAATATCGCTGTGAGTGGTGTGGAAGCAATCCCCTCATGGTCAAATATCACGATGAGGAATGGGGCGTGCCGGTGCATGATGACCGGACGCTCTTTGAATTTCTCATTCTCGAAGGCGCGCAAGCAGGGCTTACTTGGCAGACCGTGCTCAACAAACGAGAGACGTACCGAAAGGCGTTTGATAATTTCAATGCGAAGAAAATTCTTCGCTACGGAACAAAAGATACAGGGCGACTCCTCGCTGATCCAGGGATTATTCGCAATCGGCTCAAAGTTACTGCCGCCATTAGCAATGCAAACGCATTTCTTGATGTGCAAAAGGAGTTCGGTTCGTTCGACAAATATATTTGGCAATTTGTGAATGGAAAGCCAATTGATCATCGTGTTAAGACGATGAAGGACATCCCATTTACTACAACAGAGTCCGATGCCATGAGCGAAGATTTAATTAGACGAGGTTTCAAATTCGTCGGCTCCACCATTTGCTACGCGTATATGCAAGCGGTGGGAATGGTTAATGACCATGAGACAAAGTGCTTTAGGTATAGAATAGCTTTGGAAAATTTGGTAAAATAAAAATATGCGAAAAATAGTAACTTTCTTTTGGCTTGAGGGCAACGCAGAGGAAGCGGTAGATTTTTATGTATCGCTGTTTAAAGATGCCAAAATAATAAACACAGTGTACGTCACGGAGGCAGTGGCAAAAGAGGCCGGAGTTAAAGCCGGAACTGTATCAACTGTAGACTTTGAACTGCACGGCCAAAATTTTACCGCACTAAATGGCGGTCCATTTTATAAGCGTACTGAAGCTACCTCAATACTGGTAAGTTGCGAAGATCAGGCGGAGATTGATAAGCTTTGGGACGCGCTATCTAAAGGCGGCAAAGTACTGTCTTGCGGATGGCTTACAGATAAATGGGGTATAACGTGGCAGATTGCGCCGGAAAATCTAGACGAAATGGTGCGTGATCCAGACCCCGTTAAAGCCAATCGGGTTAGCGAGGCCATGCTTGGCATGAAGGGTAAGCTGGATAAAGCCGAACTCGAAAGAGCTTACAAAGGTGAATAACTATAAATGAAGAAATGGGTGCACAAAAAATGACTATGCAAAACAATAACGAACTCATCGTTACTCATGTCTTCGATGCTCCGTGCGAACTCGTGTGGAAGGCATGGGTAACGCCAGAGCAGATTGCGCGGTGGTTTGCGCCGGGGATAGTGATGGATGTTCGCGAGCTTGATGTGCGCCCTGGTGGTCATTTCAGGTTTGGTGATCCTAACGACAAGGCATCCGGTGAATATACGGGGACATATATCGTGGTCAAACCTCTCCAAGAACTCTCCTTTTATGTTATGGATTATTCCGAGGATCCTGCCGGCATAGCAGCCGGGTTCAAAATAGTATTTGAGGAGCAAGGAGCGCAAACAAAAATCACTCTTACCTCAATTCCTCCCGAAAATTCATACGACAAGGGGGCATTCGACGCGTGGAGCGGTTGCTTCGATAGGTTGGTTAAAGTCATAAAATAATTTTTCAAGGGAGCCATCCCCGCCATTTTATAATTTTTCCCAAAACGGCTGGTTGTTTTTGCGCGGACTGGGTGGGCTAAACTCTCTCCAGTCGTTCCTTTACTTTTTCAACAACGTCATCAAGAGAAAAGTTGTCTTTTATGATGTAATAGGCCGGTTCGTCGCGGACAATCCCTTTCATAATCTCGTCGTTCGCCGAAAGACTCGTGAGGAGAATAATCGGGACGTTTTTGCCCCACTCGTTCTCTTCCCGCAAGCTTTTCATAAGGGTCATGCCGCTAAAACCCGGCATCATGATATCGAGCAATATGATATCCGGCTTCTCCCGCAAGGCTACCGCAAGACCGGATGGCCCGTCGGAGGCGCTAACGACAATAAAGCGCTCGGCAGTAAACCTGCTCACAAGCGCCTCGCGCATATTCGTGTCATCCTCGACAATGAGAATTTTTTTATTTTGATCCATACAATTTTTATGTGTTAATTTTTAACTTTCTCTTATCACGCGTTCGCCCAAGATGGAAGAGTCTATACACTGCGAACACAAGGATGAGAACGCCTATCACGCCAAGAATCCACCACCATGCCAAGGGAACGATGCGAAACTCCGCGTGGAAACTGTCCACTACATTTCCGGCATAGCGAGTGTTTAGGTGGAGCGCGTACGTGCCAACCGGAAGCTCGAGTTCCGGAAACCTCTTTGTGAAAAGGCCTTCGGTTTCGACCACCGTACTATCGTTCCAACTGTTCCAAATCTTTCCGCTTTCATCAATAATGAGAAACTCCATGTCCACCGGAGTCGGTACCGTGCCAAAGCTCTGGAATGATACTCGAGCGGTAAGCTCGCTTCCGTCATGAAGTTCCGACATGGGAAGCTCAAGGCGAATATCAAAAAGCTGGGGTGGCGTATTTTCGATCAGTTCTTTTTTAGAAATAGAGATTGAAGATGTTTGAATCTCTCCAAGAAACAGGTTCTCGTTCTGTGAATCAAAAATGTATGATACATTCCCCGGTTTAATTAGAGCAATGCCGTCTTTGATCGCAACAAACTCGATAGTGCCCAAGAGCTGCCGCTCTGTAAAACCGTCTTCAAATCCGCCTGTTTTTACGATCTCTCCTTTGCCATTATCTACACCATCAAACTCTTCACCGGAAACCGGCACCCAGCCGCCGGCAAACGTAAATGACTTTGCCCATAGTAATTCCCGCGGGAAATTGATAACAGCGTGGACAACAGAGACGCGCTTGTCTCCCGAATATACATACACCGGGACTTTGACCGTGTCGCCGACAGATATCTTTTCTCCGACATCGGGAATATCAAACGAAGCGGCCTCTGCCACTCCGGTGGTTATCATGCAGACAGAAAATAAAATGGAGATAAAAATTCGTTTGGTCATGTTGTGTTCCGTGTTGTTTTATGGAGAGGAACTTCGATATAAAACTTTGTTCCTTTATGTTCCTCCGAGACAAACCAAACTCTCCCGCCAAACGACTCGACCAGTCGCTTGGTAAAATACAAACCCAACCCCGTTCCTTTTTCTCCGGCAGGAGCGTTTGAGCCGCGAAAATATTCGACAAAAATCTTCCGCTGATCTCTTTCGGGAATGCCTATGCCTTCGTCTTCTACACTTATAACGGCCGCGTCATTTTCTTTAGAAAATCCGACACGCACCGTACTACCAGCGTGAGAATATTTAATGGCGTTTGAGATGATATTGGAAAACACATGGCGCAAACCGTCGACAGGCGCTCTGACTGAAAGTGCCCTTGGGAAATCCCCCGTGAGCGCTACAGTTACATCCCGCTCGCTTGCGGTAAAATCCAATGTTTCAATAACCTCTTTCATTACTTTTACAACATCCGCGCTTGCGAGAGGACGCTCTCCTCCCGATGCTGTCCATCGCGAAGAGTCAAGGATCCCTTGAACGCTCTCCAAGGCGCGCTTCAGGGTAAGCTCGATTTTATTAAGTGTCTCTCTCGCACTCGGGTCAATCTTCAATTCTCTATCAAGTTTAAGCGCTTGGATCGCCCACAAAACGCCGGCCAAAGGAGCGCGCAGATCATGCGAGGCGATTGAAAGAAATTCCGCCTTGAGCGCGAGTATTTCTCGACCTTTCCTGTATCTGGTGTACTCCACCAAAAACAACAAAAACAGCATAGCGATAAGAAAGATCGGGGCTGCCATAGAGAGGGCAATGCGTTTTTGATATTGGAGAGCGCTCACGTCCATGCCAAGAACGGCAACGACTTCTCCTGATTTTGGGTCGGTGATAGGCACAAACGCGGATATCCAGTTGCCCCAGCGATCGCGAAGCGGTCCTTCAAAACGCGGGAGAGCGGTTACGAATGTATCTTTAAACACATCGCTTGCTTCTTCATACACTTGCCCTGGGGGCGACTCATCGCTTCCAATGGATCCAGCATCAACATAAAAGAAAAGCGCGTCATCACGCTTACCGGCAAGGTAGATATACGAGGCATCCTTGTTCACTTCCTTCACTTTTCGCAGTCTCTCTTTAATACTTTGATAAAAAGGATTTGCGAGATCAGACTCATTACCGGCAAGAAACGTAAGCTCCCGCGCGTCGAGTGAAAGTGCTACAATCTCCACGCGTTCTATCAGCGCTCGTTCTTCCACCGCCCGTCCGCCGCGGTATGTGTAAAAGCCGACGACCATTACCGTAGCCACCAAGAGAATGATGCCCAGAGCAAAATATATTTTTATATTTGAGAATATTTTATAAAACATAAAGCTCAAGCCGATACGGCGTGAGCTTCAAGAGCTTCGTTACCACAATTATACTACAAAACGTTCAGGTACGCCTCTTCGCCGCCCTAATTTGAATAATAACCAATACCGCCACCAAGAGGATCGCGCCAAGCAGAATAAAAAAATAGGTCTCGGTCTGGTTGCGACCTTTGAGCACCTTGAATGTGGCCGACACTTCTTGGTGCAAATCCTCATAGTCCGTGATAATGACATTAAGTTCTTTCAAACCGCTTTTCGCGCTTTGTGGCACGACGATATAATCTAAAAAAGAGGCTTGTGTTTCTACCGCGCGCAACACCTTCTCGCTCGCAACAATCTCGCCATTTTCCAAGATCTGATATTCAATGCGCAAGTCCTTGCGACGCGGATTTTCCGGATACTTTATCTCCACCTCAAAGTACAGCCGGTCGCCACCGATGACCTCGGTCGATTGGTCAGAGATACGCGCGGCAATGTTCAAGGCGAAAGCGGAATGCGGGTATATAGAAAACACCCCCAGTATGACCAGGATAATAAGAGAAAGCGGAATATGTTTATGTCTTTTTGTCATCGTTTGAAATAATGGTGTATGTCAGTACAAAAAAGTAGAGCGCGAGGGCCTGCATAGTTTTCAGAACGGCTCGGATAATAGCATCCCCCTGTAGATGGTGGCCAAATAAACTAAACGCATCAAGGCTCATGTGGGCTATGGCGGCAATTAAAAGAACCCCGAAAAGACGCTTGTTCAAGGCGACGCCTTCTCTCGAGAGTGGCCAGAGTATAATAAGTATAGCCGCGACGGCAGGTATATGAAAGAGAGCGTGGTACCAAAGATTTTCAAGGTTGACAAAAAATTCAATAATGAGCCATAACG
>CAZYVS010000013.1:0-8395 GCA_964651655.1 uncultured Candidatus Saccharibacteria bacterium
AATGGCTAATAACTCTCTTCGTATATTACTATCTGCATACCTAAGAAGGCAAATATCTGAAATTTAGATTCGGTGCTATAACGAAGGATCGGCGGTTTTGAATACAGACTCCTTTACCTTTTTCAACTCAAGCGCCTTTTGTTGATAATATAAAACAGTTTCTTTCAATAGAGAGGTGTCTAAAGCCCGCTTTTCTTGTCCCGTAGGTTTCTCTGTTATGAAGATGCCTTCCTTGTCAATTTGTCTAAACATAAAAACACTCAAAATGACAATCAAAACAATGAGAGCGGCTGTCGAAATGAAAATAATTTTCCAATCAGCTTCCGGGCTAGCGCCCCAACCAAAAACTCGACCATTAATCTTCCAGTTCAGCTTTGTCAAAAATGTTTTGGGGTCTTTCATAATTTAATCAAAAGAATAAAGGGATAAATTGATTTTCAAACGCCAATCGGTCTCATCTTTTGAAAGATTCAGTCGATCCATCATAACTCGATAAGGTAGACTCTCAATAGCATGAAGTAATGAAATAGTCGGAGACCAAGCGCCCTTAGTTTCCATGATGATACGAACGGTATCGGGTTTAGCGGATTTTTTATCTTCCAGTTTTTCAACAGATACTATGGTGACATTAAGACCCAATATTTTGCCCGTTGCTTCAATCTTTTCAATAAAAGAGACAAGTTTGTCACCGGAAAGCGTAATTTCATCAAAGAGCGCGATATCTTCCTTGGCGCTGTTTTGCATTATTCGTATGGACTGGGCGAGAACACCCACCTTAGCATCATAATCGGCCAAATTAATTAGCTCCGTCGCTTCTCTGTTTTGGCGCAAGGTTTTATAAATCTCAAGAATTAAAAAAGTGAGAAGTATCATTGAGCACGCCGAGAGCAGAATAAGCCATGTTTTGGCATTTTTAAAAATCATAATGGTGAGAATGTGATTTGAAAGTCAATATTCTTGTCCTTGGTCAAATTGGATATTGGCGAAACAACGTTGGAAAAATTTCCGGAGGAATTTAAGCGGTCTTTAAATGTAATCAGAGACTGACGATTGGCGGCCACGCCATTGATAGAAATATCCACCTTGTCTATTGACTTTGCCAAAGAGAAATCGGTGATGAGTATGCCGGCGCTTTTTTGGTCAAGAATCTTATCGATAAAATTTGATGGCCTATCAGTATCAAGCGCGGGAGAAAGCAATTTAAGTTTAAGATTAATCTCTTCAAGCCACACTTGCAGGCCCAAATCGTCGTTTCTCTGTCGGGCGCTGCCCACCGCTTTCGTACGTTCAAGAGCTTCCAGCCGACGAATACTCGATAAAGTATATGACGGAAACAATCCTATTATTCCTACCGCCAGCGCCAAAACAAACGCGCACAGCAAAACAATGGTTCTGCGCACGACATATTCATGCCCTACTTTCCGCCTCTCTTCCTCTGTGAGCAATTGAAACATATATTTACTCATTATGCGGCAAAACTAGACCAATGGTAGAAGCAAAGCCAAGAGATTCATCGAACGGTATTTCCGGAATACGGTCTCCGGCATGGGACGTTTTTAACCAGACATTGGCCGGGGCATAGGGAATTTCACTGTCGTCCATAAACTTCTTGATAAGGTTGGCTCTATGACCCTTGGATCCGCACAAAATTATTTTTTCAATCTTTCCCGCATGGTACACGAGTCCGTTTCCTTCATGAGGGTTGAGATCCGATCGGCCGGCGCGCGCGTTCCAAAAAGTAATCACCTTGCGCATTTCTTCTTTCAAAAACTCTTTGGAATCAGAATGATGATCTGCGGTGTCAATGCTGTAAGCCAGCGTGGTGCTGAACTGCACCACCTCTTCTTCAACCACATAGAAACCGGTCTTTTTTGTGGAAAAATTGATGACAAGAGTGGTTTGCCTGTCGCCCTTAGGAATAAGCGCTCTGGCGGCGGCTCTTGACTCAAGATCAAAGGAAATCGGAATCATGCCGGCGGATTCAAACAATTCTTCGTAAGCGCGAACAATATTTTTGGGCAAAACAGAGACAGCCAATTTAATCTTATCGGCCGGCCTATCTTCACTTACGATCTCAAAATCAAAAACGGCTTCGGCCAGTGATATTGGAACATTTTCCTCAATAATGAAGGCGACGGCGTCTCTAAGACCTTCGAATGGCACCCAATTAATATTGGCGGTAAAGAGATAAGCCTTCTCTTCTGGCAAACTGGCTTTGACGTACTGGACATGATGAGACAAGGCAAATTTCTTCAAAATGGCGGCGAGCTCGTTTGGGTTATTAATCAGGCCCGATTCAATTGCCTCACTCGGATTATCTATTCTGCTGGCATACGCCAATTCAAATCCGTCTCCGAAGATCCTTCTTTTTAATTGCACAAATCTAGTATTGGTATCTTTGATCACCACACCGGTAGACGACAACATTAGAAATTCTGGCGCCGGGAACAAGTCTGGGAAAGTTTTTTGTTTACCAGAAATAAGCATGTTTTAATTATACCCCACAGGATAAAATTTATTGTCTACTGTCCAAATAGCTTTTAAGAATTAAAGCGGCAGCCGAAGCGTCAGTCATGTTTGTTCGCCCTTGCAGTCGCCTGGCCTCAAGGGTGGTAAAAACTTCCGGATGGCAGACAACTTTCGCACCGTGAGTTTCAAGCTCGCTCTTAAATTTATTGATGGCTTTTTGAATCGGGTTTGGTCTGCCGCTTAAGTCGCTTGATTCACCGATTATAATTTTTTTTATTTTTTCGTCCTTTTGAAATTTTAAAACTTTATCTAACAAAGTTTTGTCATTGAGCCACACAAAGCGCGGTAAGGCAAAACTCCCGGTATCGTCCGTTGAGGCGATACCCACACGCTTTTTACCATAGTCAATCGCCATAAGCTTCATGGCGCCAATTTTATAGTATAATTCGCAGGGTGACTACATTGGGCGATTATTGATTATATTTATACAAACATGGATTCAGCTATTTGGGTTCTAAGAATCGCGACCGCCGGTACCTTCATCGGACACGGCATGTTTGCTCTAGAAGGCAAAGAGGGGTGGTTTAAGTATTTTGAGGCAGTTGGTATAAGCGATCCGAACACTATTGTTACTCTGCTTTTATTGGTCGGTATAATGGATCTTGCATTGGCGATTTTGATTCTTATAAAACCAGTACGGGCGGCCATCTTATGGATGGCGCTTTGGGGATTGTGGACAGCCATGATTCGCTGGCCGGTGGGACCCGACCCTGTTTGGGATTTCGTCGAAAGATGGGCAAACTGGGGCGCGCCTCTGGCGTTGTTGCTTTTGCTTGGATGGCCGAAAAATTTCAAAGAGTGGTTTAAGTCATAATTACATAAAGGTATAATACGCATTCTTTCTTAGTAAGGCGGAGGAGTGGCTCGAGAGGTTGAAGGCACCGCACTTGAAATGCGGCATGGGCGAAAGTCCATCGTGAGTTCGAATCTCACCTCCTCCGCCTTACTCGGAAATCAATGTTTCTAATCTATTCTCTGCTGTTCTTGAGGTAGGGGCGGGGCTTTTTTGATATTGAATTTGATAATCTTGGGAGCAAAATTCACAATTGACAACGTGTCAATGTTACCGATGATATCGGCATTAGTTATCTCGTATTTATGCGCGCCGGCGGTACTGCTCGCCAGGTTGACACTAACTTTTAATTTGGCTGAATTTAAAAAACTGAAATCTTGCTCTTTGCCGGACAAAGAAATATTTACTTCGGTCGGATTGATACCATCTATCAGATATTCCGCCGACAAGGCGCGAAATTCAACCGGCACTTGAAAATTCTTGGTAATAGTGCCCGCGCCGAGTTGAACTACAAAGGCGTACCAGAGAAAGAAAGCAATCAATATAGAAGCAAGCTTTTCCTTCCAATTGACAAAGGGGTGCCATTTTTTCGCCCCAACATTGCCTTCAAGCAAATGTTTACGTAAAAAATCATGCAATCTGGCCGGAAGCTCGTCTGTCACGGAATCTTCATGCAAAACTTGAATATCTCCGTCCTCCGCAATTGAAACCACTCCTCTCTCTTCAGAAACCACAATAATAAACGCGTCAGAACGTTCGGCCAGTCCCAGCGCCGCGTGATGCCTAGTGCCCAATTTTTTTATACCTTTTCTGGCCAAGGGCAAATGAACTCCAAAGGATTTCACTCTATCTCCTTGGATGATAACGGCGCCATCATGTCCGGGAGAAGATGAATCGAAAATACTTTCTAAAAGTTCTGCGGATATCCTGCCTCCTAAGGGGATGCCTTCGGAAGCCACCAAATCCAGATTATCTTCGCCCGGGAAAACTATTATGGCGCCGGTTCTGGTGTGTGTCAGAGCGATAACGGCCTCAATGACTTGAACGGAAACAAAATCCGGAATAAGTTCGCGCCGAGAATAAGGAAATTTTTTCCACGACGAAAGCCACTCGAAGAGTCTGCGCAATTCTCTTTGGAAAACTACGATAAAAATAATCACGAAAAATCCGAAGAAAAAACTGAATAGATAACTTGTCAGATAGAGGCCGAAATATCTGGCAAAAATGTAGATAAGCACCAAGACGGCCACGCCGTTAAAAAGAAAAAGCGAATGAGTTTTTTTAAAAAGTAGAACAATAGCATAAACTAAAAACGCTACAACAACAATATCCAGATAATCCCGAAATTCAACGTTCAGTGAAGAAAAGTTTGCGAAAATCGCGCTCCCGATTAACATTTGCGGCGCCATAGGCTGATTATAACGGAAAGTTTAAACTTTACTACTCAAGAAAGAGCCATCAAAGATCATGGTATAATTCCGGTATCTATGCCACAGCCGACTTTTAAAATAGAATGGGATGCCCACGAGTACGAACACAAAGAAAGAAGCGCGGATTGGTTCTGGGCGGTAGGTATTATCTCCGTATCTGTGGCTATAGCTTCAGTTATCTTTGGCAACATTATTTTCGGCATCTTGGTGCTTATCAGCGCTTTCGCTCTCTCGCTTTTCGCCGGCCGCCCGCCAGACACTCTTCATATAACTATTGATAATAAAAGCATCACTCGGGGTAAGGTTCGTTACCCATTTCAAACTTTGCGGTCTTTCTGGGTAGATACGGAACATTCGCACAAAAAGATTATTTTACGGTCTGAAAAGCCCTTAATGCCGCTTATTATTGTGCCGCTCAATAATGAAGTGGACACGGAACAGTTGCGTGAAGATCTTTCTCAATTCTTGACGGAAGAATTTCACGCTATCCCTTTTGTTGAAAGAATTCTCGAGTATTTAGGATTTTGATAAAAATTTCGGTGCGGTCTCGCCGCGTTGGTGACAACCTGCCCGAATGAATTCGTTCAGGCGGGTTTCAAGTTTTTCCCTGCCTGCCGGCAGGCAGGTTTGGCGGCAAATTCTTACTTAATCAAGCCGGAAACTTTATAAAATATTTTTCCTTGGATACTTGATTTAGTGATAGGTCCCCAAATACGAGAATCTGAACTTTTCATCCGATTATCGCCAAGAACAAAATATTGATCTTGTTTGAGAGTCAGGGAACTGTCTGGGAGTGTTTCGCCACTATAATAACTTTCATTTAGCACTTGTCCATTTATGAGAACCTTGCCACCTTGTATCCCCACTTTTTCTGAAGGTAATCCAATTATTCTTTCAATAAAAAACTTGTTCGGGTCTTTTGGATAACGAAACACTATGATATCACCTCGTTCAAACGATTTATCAAATTTATTTATCAAAAGATAATCGCCATTATTGTATGTTGGACTCATCGCTTCTCCGGCAATGACAAAAGGAGAAAATATGTAGAGCCGAGTAGGAATCACAACGATTAGAGAAACAATGATACCAACTATTCCAAATACAACATAAATACCTAAAGATTTTTTCCAAGAACTAAGATAATACTTTTTGAGAAAATAGTGGAAAGCAAAAAATGAAGCGATTGGAGCTAGAACGTTAGATAGAAAACCCAAATTTATGATACCAAAAATTATTGCCACGATAACACTAGCGATACCGGAGAATATTAAAGTTTTAAGGGAGTTTTTATATGTTGGGTTTTCTATCTTGAATAATTTTTCTACCCACACCAAAATCCCAGCCTCCGCTAGATATATAATGACTGCCAGAATGATAATCGCAAAAATAAATAGTGCCATAAATTATTTTTTCTACTTAATTATTAAAAAATTTTCTTCCCCCAAAATTAAAATATGGTTCCCTCCCAAGACGGGCAAGCGAGCCGACCCGCTTCGCCAAAGCTTCAGCGAGGCGAGTGTTTTTCTCCGGGTTCTTTATCTTGAGCTGCGTCGAAGGATTTTGCGGTTTTAAGCGGTGTAGCTCACATTAATTACTGTAGCATAATTTATGCATCCTCGAAAGAAATCTACTCGGTCTATTCAGTAGGTTCTTGAAGTTCTACGTTCAAGTTTAAACACTAAAATTCTCTTCTCTGAAACTTTGACTTTGTAAAAAATACGATAAGATCCCACTCGTCTTCTCCAAACGTTCTCCCCGTCTTTCATTTTCTGAATATCACCAAAGTATGGATCAACTGGCAATAGCTTAATGACAACTAAAATAGCTTTGGCATCGCGTCGAGGTATTTTCTTGAGAGTCTTAAAAACGCCTGGATCAACCTGCAAATCCCAACTTGTGGACGAGTTCATCATAAGATAAAGTTTTATTTCTCTTCAAATTCTTCTCGGCCAAGGAAAGTGCTTTTTTTTGATGAATGGTAGGAGAAAACTCTTTTATAGCTTTGAGTTCTTTTAGAAACTCGTATTCTTTACGGGGGATAAGCACTAGATCATCTTTTTGAGCTAATTTTTTAAGTGTAGTAATTGTATTCATGATTCGATATTAACAAAATAAAGAATCTTGCGCAAACCAAAAACTTTGTTTACATTGAACCTGTCGAAGTGTCCCCGGCAGGAATCGGACCTGCATCAAAGCCTTAGAAGAGCTCTACTTTATCCATTAAGCTACGGGGACGTGCTCTAAAATTATCAGTATGATGCCTAACTAGCAAGTTTCTTTACAGCGTTGGAAACAGCCAATACCACTTTTTTATCAAAGATATCCGGGATGATTTCTTTTGCAGTCGGTCTCTTAACCACCGCCGCGAGCGCTTCAGCGGCCACGATTTTTATCTTCTCGGTGATTTTAGATGTGCGAGCTTCTATGGCGCCTTTGAAAATTCCCGGATAGACAAGAACATTATTGATTTGGTTCGGGAAATCGGAGCGGCCGGAGGCAACAATCGTCGCTCCGGCGCGGAGAGCATCGCCCGGAAATATTTCCGGTGTCGGATTTGCCATGGCAAAAACAATCGCACCTTTGGCCATGGCCTGAATATCAGATGGTTTAAGAACGTTGCCTTTCGATACGCCGATGAAAACATCAGCATTCTGGAGCGCATCAGAAAGTGAGCCTGATATATTTTCTCTGTTTGTAATTTTAAGGATTTCCTTTTTTGTATTGGTCAGACCGCTTCGTTTCTTACTTACAATTCCTTGACTGTCGCAAATTACAATATTTTTTACTCCATAATAATGAAGTAATTTTGTAATAGCGACACCCGCCGCGCCCGCGCCGTTTATAACTACTCGTACCGATTCTTTGTGTTTTCGTACAACTTTTAGCGCATTGATTAACCCGGCGAGCACCACAATCGCTGTGCCATGCTGGTCGTCGTGCATCACCGGTATGGAGAGTTCCTTTTTCAGACGCTCTTCAATTTCAAAACAGCGCGGCGCGGAAATATCTTCCAAATTAATACCACCAAACGTCGGAGCAATCGCCTTAATCGCGGCCACTATTTCATTAACTTTCTGTGTGGAAAGCACGATAGGGAAGCCGTCGATGTTGGCAAAACGTTTGAAAAGGACTGCTTTGCCTTCCATGATGGGAAGCGCTCCTTCCGGACCGATGTTCCCGAGCCCGAGTACGGCTGAACCATCAGAAACAATGGCCACTCCATTTTTAGTCGCGGTTAAATCGTAGGCTAATGCTTTATTTTTAGCTATGGCGAGCGCCGGTCCCGCGACTCCGGGAGTATAGGCGATGGACAAATCCTCGCGATTTTTTACCGGTAACTTGCCAACTACTGAAATTTTCCCGCGTGCTTTCTTGTGAGCTAGGACACTTAATTTTTGATAGTCTTTTTTCATTGAAGATTTATTGTACCACTTTCAAATTCTGGTGGGCACGGGGAGACTCGAACTCCCAAGCCTTACGGCACACGCTTCTGAAGCGTGCGTGTTTACCAATTTCGCCACGTGCCCGTGCAAAGACAATACAATATATGATAACATCGTGCCATCGGGCGGTTAGCTCAGTTGGTAGAGCGCTTCGTTTACACCGAAGATGCCAGGGGTTCGAGTCCTCTACCGCCCAC
>CAZYVS010000014.1:0-5482 GCA_964651655.1 uncultured Candidatus Saccharibacteria bacterium
AGACGAAATTCTTGGAATCGCTCGCCAAGCAGGACATAGAAAACGGCTTGGGCTTCGGGGTGCTTGACCCGCACGGCGACCTCACGGAAGATATCAAGGGCTACCTTTATGTTTTGAAAAAGCACGCGGCTGAACAGCTTCAAGAACGTGTCGTCCTTATTGACCCGACCGACCTAAAATATACGGTCGCCTTCAATCCGCTTGAAAGGACAAGACAGGAATCCGCCGCTTCCGTCGCCTCCGAGCTTACGGAAGCGTTCAAGAAAATATGGAAAGACGCATGGGGCGCGAGGATGGAGGACTTATTGAAAAACTCCCTCATCGCCCTTATTGAAAACAATCTCACGCTCGCCGAGTTGCCTTTGTTTCTCACCAACGCCGAAGTGCGTCGCAAGATTTTGGAAAAAGTTAATCACGGCGTCAGCCGCCAGTATTTTGAGCGGTTTAATTCTTTGCGGCGAACGACGCAAGACGAGTGGATGGAATCCACTTTGAACAAAGTGAACGCCTTTTTGTTTGACGACAGTATCCGGCAAATGCTTTCCTCGCCCAAAAGCTCTTTCAACCTGCGGGACGTGATGGACGAGGGGAAAATCCTCCTCGTTAAACTGGACAAGGGCAGGTTGAAAGGCAACGCCGACCTTTTGGGTTCGTTAATGCTCGCCAAAATACAGGCGGCGGCGTTCTCCCGCACCGACACGCCGGAGCTTCAACGGCAGAAATTTTATTTATACATTGACGAGTTCCAAAACTTTGCGACGGAGAATTTTATCAGTATGCTCGGCGAAGCTCGCAAGTATCGGCTCGCGTTGTTGTTGGCTCACCAAAACCTCGCCCAACTGCCCGCCACCTTGCGGGCTTCCATTCTCTCCAACTGCGGGCTTCAGGCATATTTCAGAATCTCGCGGGACGATTCCAACATCTTGGCGAAAGAATCACTCGCCTCAATCTACAACGACCCGCCCGGCTGGGAGCAATATATTCAAGCACTTCAAGAATTGCCGCGTCGCGGGTGCTTTATTAAAAACAAGATTGACGGCGGGGTGATTGCCGTGCGGACGCTTGACCTTCTTCCTCCTCACGAGTTGGCGGAAACGGACGAGGAGCAATTCGTCAAAGAAGTTGCCGCCTGCGGGATAGGCAAAAACTATCTTTGCGAACGGAAGAAGATTGAGGACGAATACCAAGCGCGGCGGGACAAACTCACCGGAGCCGACGAATCGGAAAGTTTCAGAGAGAAGAAAATAACCGAAGTGGTAAATTACGAGGAAATCATAAGGGGAGGAGAAAACGACCAAGTAGAGTTTAAGGTATCAATCAGATGGGATTTCAAACGAGGTGCTGTAAATAAATTCCTTGAATTTATTATCGCCAAATCCATTTCCGCCTTTATGAATGTAAACGGCGGAAGATTGTTTGTCGGCGTGAGCGACTCTGGTGAAATTGGCGGAATTGAAAATGATTATGCTGTCGTCCATCACAAAAATAAAGATGGCTTCCTGTTGCAACTAACCCAAATCATCAATCAGTATCTCGGTAAGGCATTTTACCAATATATAAGCATTAAAATCATTGAAATCAAAGGTAAAGATGTGTGCGTCATAGAGATAGCCAAAAGCAAAACTCCGGTATTTTTGAAAAACGGAGATAAGGAAGAATTTTACATACGGGCGTCCGCCTCATCGCAACCGATGAGCATGAAAGAAGCCAACGAATATATCAGGTCTCATTTTCACAGAAGCTAAAACACCCGATATTGACATTTTAAGGCGATGTGTCGTAGCCTCTTTGGGACATGGCCTATTGGTCGTGTCATAAGGGGAGTCTATTGATTCCCCTTTTCCTTTTTTGTGTTGAAGAAACAAGAACTAAACCGCCCGCCGAAAACCGCTCCCTTGAAAAACTCGCTTGACGAAAATCTCGCCCGAAACCACTTAATCGCTATCACGCCACGCTCACGCGGCGCGTGATTTTCTGGCTTGATTTTCTGCTCTTTTTTCGCGGTCGCTTTTACCAAAGAGTTTTTCTTTCAAGAGCTTCTCTCTTTCAAGAAAATCCTCTTTCGTAAATTTCCTTGATATGGTTGCGTCCGAACCCTTACCGCCTTTTGAAAACGCCCCACATATATTGCGGGGCGTTTTCAAAACTCACTCCGAATTATCGGAGAGAGCAAGGACGGACGGATTCGTCAGCCATCTTTATACCCCCACCCACCACCCTTTTGCTATTGCGGGTTTTTATGAATTTGATATAGTAGAATCACAATTGAATATTTGATAGAAGCGACCTAAACCCGTTTTGGTTTTTAACCAAAGCGAGCATGGTCAAAAATCGTTCAGCATAGAAAACCCGTCATTCGGGGCGTGCTGAACGTCATAGGGGGAAACTCTTATGTGGCCGTAAGGCCTCCCGGTGGCGGGTTTTGTGTTTATACACGAAAACCCGAATGGTTGAACCACCGGATATTAAGTGCTAATACTAACCTTAAAGAATATGAAATTATCTAACCTTAAATTGGTATATTTTATTGCGGCTGTTGCCGTAATGTTTTCCGTATCACCTTTAGCCGTGCAAGGCGCAACGGAAGTACAAATAACCACTAATACTCTCGGTCAAGCATCGCCGGATATTTACGGGGATAAAATCGTCTGGACTGATATGAGGCATAGTTGGCCCAGCTTTTACGGAGACATTTATCTTTACGACATCCTTTCTGGACAAGAGCAGAGAATCACCTCTGCGGGCGATACCCATGATAGTAAATCGTTCCCACGCATCTACGGAGACAAAATAATTTGGCAGGAAGAACATTTCTCCGAAACCGGAAACTGGCTAAACGCTCGCAGTATCCATGTGTATGACATACCCTCAGAAGCGGAACAAACCATTTTAACTACAAGCAAAAGCATAAGCGGTGTTGATACGGATGGAAACGCCGTCGTCTTCGGTCTTGGAGGTTTTTTTGACGATGACAACGGAATCTATCTTTACGATATTACGACGGCTTCCACAACTCGCATTGCCTCCTCTGATCCCGACAAGTTTCAAAACAATGTACAAAGTCCCAAAATTTCCAACGGAAAGATTGCGTATTACTGGCATTGGGTATGCGGAATACAGTGCAGTCGGTACGATCTACGTCTATATGACATCGCGTCCGAAGAAACAACATCTGTAATCTCAAACTCCGTTATCAGGCAGGATCATTTTGCGATTGATGACGGCAAGATTGTTTTTGCCGCACACGGCGGCGTTCTTTACTTATACGAAATCCATACAGGGGAATTATCGGTCATCACAACCGAACTTCCCATTGATATAAACAACGTGCCTCTCATCAGCGGCATTGATGTTTCTAGAGATGTAGTGGTGTGGTCGGATAACAACGACATCTTTATCTACAACATTGAAACTGGTGAGACCGAACGCACCGGAACGGCAGAGGGCATTTCTGCGCGTCCGAGAGTTTACGAAGATTCAGTTGTTTGGGAGGATTCCCGCGGGGCAAGTGAAGAAACGCCATTCAATTACGATATTTATTTGTTCACCGACACTCCTATTGGACAACAACCAAGCTGTGAGAATACAACTGAACCTTGTATTTCAAATATAAATCCGAAGTCAGGCGCGCCCGGTATATCTCTTACGATTGAAGGAAATGACCTCAATAGTGGATTTGTGCTATTTAATTTCGTCTATTTTGGTTCAAATGAGGCAGAAATAATTGAGTGGGGAAACGATAAAATTGTAGTTAAAGTTCCGCCGGGCACGGGAGAGGCAGACGTCAGGGTTAGCACGCTTACCGGCGAAAGCAATAAGGTTTTGTTTACTTACAACAAACCTTTTATAGACACTCTACAGCCCGAAACGGGAGATACCCGCACCCAAGTAAAAATTCACGGCCAAGATTTTGGCATAAAAGGATTAAGCTCTCTTTTTGGAGTTAAATTCGGAAAGTCTAATGCGCTCACGGCGATGTGGGGCGATAAAGAGATAGAGGTAAAACCACCGTCAGATTATGGAACGGGTGAAAATGACCGAAACTTTCTTGTTTGTCTGCTGTTAGTAGCCACTCCAAACACCGAATGGTTTTCTATACCGGAGAAGTGCCTTGTCTGGTTAAGCACTTTAGCGTTAAACGGTATTTACATTGACACTGCACACAGCGCAATAGATGTTGATGTTAAAGTGATTACCCCCGCAGGAGAAAGTAATACAAAAACTTTTACTTATCAACTGTTGCCTCTGGCCGCAGGTGATTTAAATAGTCCCGGAGAGCTGCGTGTTTACGATTCTCAAGGGCGTATGTCCGGTATGGTCCGAGGCGAGATACAAGAAGAAATACCCACTTCTTTGTATGATTCGGAAAACGAAATAGTGGCAATACCGAGAGCGGAAGATCAGTATTCATACGAAGTGATTGGTACGGGTAATGATACTTACGGCCTAAACCTAGTCTTTGCTGAACAAGCCACAACGACTATATTCAAAGCGATAGACATACCGATAAAGGTTGGCGAAGTGCACAAATATTCTGTTGACTGGGAGAAAATCCGACAAAATGAAGATGGTATAACTCTGCAAATAGATGCTGATGGCGATGGAATCTTTGAAAAGAAAGTCGTTGCGGACAACACACTTACACAAGACGAGTTTATTCTTCAAACGGAAACAAAGATAGATATTGCTCCCGATGTATTAAATCTTAAAAGTAAAGGCAATGTTATCACCGCATATATTGAACTTCCTTACGGCTTTGCGCCGGATAAGATAGATACTACAACCATCATGCTAAATGGAATTATTCCATCATTAGAAAAACCTATAGCTCTTGGTGATTATGACAATGACGGCATAGCTGACCTTATGGTGAAATTTGACAGAGAAAAAGTAAAACAACTCTTTATTGATTCAGGAGAAAAGATAGAAGTACAAGTGGCGGGTAGTGTATTCCATAACAACGAGTACCTAAAATTCGCTGGAACGGATTACATCAGGTTGATTAAATGATTCTTACCGGCAAAATAAAATGAGAGGCAAGAATGTTATTAGATAACCCGTACCAAAAAGAAGTGCGGCGAAGTAAACAAGCCAATAGCGTTTATTAAGATTTTTGTCTTTACTAAAAATGCTACTTATCAAAAGAACAAGGCACGGAATTAGTACCGCGATCCCAACACTAACACCTTTATTCAACCAGTAGTGCAAAACGCTTACCTTTAGTATATTATGAGCTTCACAAGCCGTATCTGCATACAGATACCAAACAACAGGAGATATAACCACTAATGTCAGAGCAACCCTCTTGTGCTTCCACGGAAGCGAGACCCACCACGACTTAATTCTTAAAAATGTCTGTTTTGGCGTCATCGTGTCATTGTAGCATTTGCTATATTGACATTCAAATATAATATGGTATAAATATCCCAAGTTTCATTACCCCCGCTTCTCCTGCACAAAGGATGTCGCGGGCGGGACGGCT
>CAZYVS010000015.1:0-5403 GCA_964651655.1 uncultured Candidatus Saccharibacteria bacterium
TTGATTCTAGTTCGGAAACGTTATTGGCAAGTATGGCCGGAATAATCTCACTCATCCCGTTAGAAGCTAATATTTATATGGCACTTGGTAAGATATATCATGTTTTATATAATTGTAGGGCTTCTAACGGGACTCATGAATACGTTCCATTTTAGTAATGCGTCTTTTGTATTTTTCGGTATTTTTGAATGGAGTATTGAGCCATTCCTTGACGGCCTCCTTCATCTCTTCTTCGGTAATAAATCTTGCTCCTAGAGAAAGGATATTGGCATCGTTATCTGCCCGGGAAATCTTTATGATGGATTCATGCTCCTCTTCGACCACGCATTGTCCTTGACCATAATAAACAGTTGCCCGAACATTTCTAAATTTATTAGCCGCCATACCTTCTCCTTGACCAGAACCGCCCAAGACAATTCCTCTGACTTCGTTAGGGCGCATAGATACTTCGCGAGCTACCGGAATAATAAAATCCGGATAATCATCCTCCTCATTGTATTCAAATGGGCCTTTATCCTCTACTTCATGGCCAAGTTCTTTAAGATATTGAATAAGCTTATCCTTAAGTCCCAACCCCGCGTGATCTGACCCGATATATATTTTCATATTAGTATGATGGAGGATGAAGAAACAATTGCAACATACCAATTAAGAATAATGTGAAAATTATTAAAATTAACAAAAGAGCAATGTCTAATATTTTTACAATATATTTATTTCCATTATAGCTTCCGAGATTACTAAATTTTTTATTCCATTTTATAAATATAATCGGCGAAATAATGGCAGTGACAAATCCTATGGGGACTCCGATAAGAAAATCGAAAGGACCCATCATGTCCTGCACAATATAAGAGGCAATAAAATAAACGAAGAAAAACAATGCAAAAGTTATAATGGGGGCTGCAAAATAGCTAAACTTTCTTGATTCGTTAGCATAATAAAACAAGGAGAGCACAAAATAAGAAATTAAAACAGGTAAACTTATCCCATAAATGATAGATAAAATAATTTGCATGATAGTTTTTTAAAACCCTTACACTATTTAGTTAATAATAGATTTTCATGTCTTTTTACGTCTCTCTATAAAAAAAGTAACTAAAAGAGATAATAACATAGAATACGGTAAAATAAAAACAACGAAAAGAAAAAGGACACTTAAACTTTCCCAACCCTTAACATCAAAACCGTGGAAAACGAGAATAAAAATAAACAACTGTAGTAGCAATGAGCCAAATAAGGCAACTGTATATCTAACCCACCTCGTGGGTAATTTTGAAGAAAAATAAGATACAATTAGTGGTGCGGCTAAAATAGGAAACATTTTTAAACTAAACAGACCGAAGAATAAATTTTTAATTAGAATCAATAAATTTTCAATCCCAATCATAGATTTTTTAAATTAAAACGAATGGTCCCATGTTAAAACTTCGCGGCCGGTTCCCGTTCCTGAAACAGAATTCCATTTGCCTTCGAGTTTACCAGAATTCACTACCCTATAAGAAACGACACCCATATCTTGAATATCTCCTCCAGTAATATCGGTGTACCCAACGCTTAGGACATTGTTTTCTAATAGCCCCACTCCACGCTGATCTTGTTGGCCAATGATCCACATCAATTCATACCTCTCTCCATTTTTTGAAATTTCAACCTCACCTTCATAGTTCGGGCTTGATGCTAATGAACTGTTATAACCTTCTAATTTATAAGTTCCTGTTTTTAGCGCTGGACCAACTGGAACAGATTCGGCTTTATAATCGGGAATTTGCGAATTAACATCGCTCGATCCGAGAGATTTATTAGAAATAGTTGAGTAAAGCCAAAATCCTCCTCCAGCCAAAATTATGCCGAGAAGCAAGGCTATGATTATATTTTTTGTGTCCATAAAATTAAGGCCTCCAAATTATTTATAATAAATGAGCTCTCGCCGCCATAAATGAATATTCTTCCCTGCGACTCAAGCTCACCGCGCGTGCTCCATGTCGGAATCCCGATAAAACATCCGTCTGAAGCGATTGCCGTTCCTCCTGAATTTCCTTGCTCTATTTTAGCGCTCGTAACGTACCAAGTAAATTGCTTTTTATCGGAAAATGAGAAACCTTCTTCGACTCCCGAAATAATTCCCTCCGTAACAGTCAGGTCCTCGCCGCTAGAAGTTCCTATGGATGGGTAGCCTAATATGACTATTCTTTCACCTGTAGGATAAAAAATCCGCCTGCATTTTCCCGCCGAATCATGGGCGTATGCAGATAACTTAGATAAGGGTGATTTCGATTCATGCTCCTCAATCGAAAAAGACAGAAAATCATAATCTCCTTCAATTGTCCTAAAAGATCCTTCTTTCGCTTTATACGTGAGCGTTTCTCTGCTGTGGCTTACACCATTTTGAAACGGAGTTACCTCTACTAAACATGCTTGAGAATTTGCGACATGTTCATTTGTTGTCACTACATAATCATTTTTTATTTTCCAAAGAGTTCCTGATCCGCTTACTCTACCAAAATCTTCATCACACACTATCCTAACCACAGAGGAACCCCACATCTCGGAAATTTCTTTTGTATCGTATTCCTTATCTCTAATCTGAAAAAAATTAGCACTACCCACTGCCATAGAAGCGCCAACAACCAGTATTACACCCACCACAAAAGCAATGGCTGTATGCAAAAGAGAAAATTTTGATTCAGTAGGAATATCTTCTCTTAATTCTTGATTTTGCATTTTTAAGTTCTCGTTTATAAATTTTTTGCTATCCTCCTAACATGCTCCACCAATGTCGCCGTGTAGCCGGCTTCGTTGTCGTACCAGGAAAAAACTTTTATTAAGTCGCCCGCCTCGCCTTGACTGCGAGTCGAGGCTAGGTCGCCAAGGGCGCGAGTTAAAGTCAAATCAACGATCGCGCCGTAAGGTTCGCCAATTATATCTGTGGAAACTATTGGATCTTCTGTTGTTTTTAAAATTTTTGACCAACGCGTTTCACTAGCGGCTTTTTTAAAAATATTATTTATTTCATCAACCGAAGTTTTTTTCTCGGTAAATATCGTCATAATGGAAAGCGAACCGGTAAGTGTCGGCACGCGCACCGACTCTGCCTGAAATTTTCCAGCCAGTTCCGGAATTGATTGAATCACCGCTTCCGCCGCGCCGGTGGTAGAGGGAACAATATTCGCGGCAGCCGCCCTGCCCCGTCTTGGATCTTTTTCATCCGGCCCGTCAACCAGTTTTTGGCTCGCGGTGTATCCGTGAACGGTCGTCATCACCGCTTTTTTTACTCCAAAATTTTCTAAAATTATTTGCATAACCGGCGCGACTGAATTCGTCGTGCAAGAAGCATTGCAGGTCAAAGGATTTTTATTTTTCGCAAAAATATCGTCATTGACTCCAACCAGCGCCGTAACCACATCGCCGGTCGCAGGAGCGGTGATTACAACTCTTTTCGCGCCAGCCTCAATATGTGCTTTCGCTTTTTCCGCGCTTGTAAAGAACCCGGTTGACTCAACCACAATATCCACACCCAATTTACCCCACGGAAGTTTTACCGGATTTTTTTCAGCAAAAAATTTTATGTTTTTGAGATCTTTTTCATATCGGCCGTAAACTGAATCATATTTAAATAGATATTTGAGTATCTTGGGATCAACCAAGTCGTTTATAGCCACTACTCTCAAATCCTTATCATCATATATGGCTCGTAAAAATGTTCTGCCGATTCTCCCAAATCCATTAATGGCTATTCGCGTTGTCATTTTGGTTATTCATATTGTATCACATCGCCTATTTTAATATTATATCTGTCGCTGGATCCAGTGGAAAACTCCAAGACATATTTTACATCTTTATCTGGAGAGAAAATTTGTGGAAAGGTTTCCGGCGATATATCTTTTTCCACGCCAATAATTCTGAATTTATCGTCAATCCAGATTATATCTACAGAAAATTTCATGTCTTTCATCCAAAATCCATATTGAGCCGGTTTGTCAAAAACAAACAACATTCCCGTACCCTCCGCCAGAGAATCTCTGCCCGATAGACCCTGAACGCGCGTTTCTTGGGTATCCGCTATATCAACTTGAATGGTAACATCATTTATTCTAATAATTCTTGCCGGATCTTTTGTAGTAGTTAGTTTATTAAAAAATAGAATAAATGATCCGAATATAAGTATCAGACCTAAAACTAAAAAAAGGAAATCCTTCATTTCAATAGTATAACCCCTCGATTGGCTCAGAGTAAACAAAAAAGCCCCCTGAAGGGGCTTTTTTGTTTATCTACATAGGTCGACGATCGCGAGGAGCGCGAGGTTCCAGCGGGCGAGCAACGTTGACAGTCAATTTTCTTCCTTCGAAATCTTGACCATTATACATGCTGATGGCCGCTTGGGCCTCATCGTCATTTGACATCTCGACGAATCCGAAACCTTTGCTTCTGCCGGTCATGCGATCAATAATAATTGACGCAGAGGAGACAGATCCAGCCTTGGAGAATAAGTTACCAAGAGCCGCTTCTGTCGTGGAATAAGGAATTCCACCGACGTATAGCTTTGTTGCCATTTAACTTTAACTTAACTTCCAGCCTTTTAGTAAATCATGTAAGCGCCGGACCTATCTCATCGGAATACTCTCAACGAGACCTGCCCGCTACTGCCACGCTAGGCGTGGCAGGCGGGACCTTACATGCTGGCATTATAGCCGATAATCAAAAACTTGCAAACCCCCCGCTATAAAAATATTTCTTTCGCCAGCCCGCTATTATATTACCAAGTATGGTACTATTGACAGACGGTAGATAAAAGTATATAATATCGCCCAGAATAGTAATATAGGCCCAAACCATAGCTAGAAAAGGAGAATGAATTATGAAGAACGATGTTGATACAATAGTGCAAAACCTTCGAGCCGACATGGCAGAGAAGAAACAAAACTGGGTACGAGGACGTCTTTTGTTCCGGATTGTTATTGCCCTGGTGGAGCTCACGATCTACCTAAACATCGGCTATTTTATAGCTGGTGATATCGACCGGTTTTGTAATGGTCGAGTTGGGTCGGGCTTTACAGAGGTGGTGATGGGCAGGAGTATCAATTACTTCTGCTCGCCCATCGCCGACCACAAGGGTCAGTTATCAGGATGGGAGTATCGTGTTATTCAAGTAACTTGGCCCGTGGTACTTCTCATTTCGGCCGGCGACTGGCTCGTACTTGGTGTTTTCCAAGGTGGGCTTATCCAGTTGTTTAATCCATGGCCCAACTGACAACGGTTGGTAAGCTCAAATGAGCTAAGGGGAGCGAAAATTCGCTCCCCTGTTTTTTGTATAAAATTCTGGCCAGTAAATATATCCGGATTATAGGGTTCCAGTCTTTTCCCATTTTAGAATTTGCTGTGCTAATTTATAACGAGTTTTAG
>CAZYVS010000016.1:0-4609 GCA_964651655.1 uncultured Candidatus Saccharibacteria bacterium
GGTAGTATACATGCTTTGGGAGCATGAGGTTCGAGTTCGATTCTCGGCGCCCCGATAGAATTATTCAAGATTCAAGAAGATTCGGAGTATAGTATAGTGGCAGTATACATCCATGGGGTGGATGCGGCTCCGGTTCGATTCCGGGTACTCCGACTAGAAATTGCGCGCGAGTGTAGTTTAGTGGTAGAACGTCTGCCTTCCAAGCAGAGGGCGCGAGTTCAATTCTCGCCACTCGCATTTAAATAATAATATTTTCGATTAATTCTACTCTGGCCTTTCGGTTTTGTTGGTCAATTTTGACTGTTATCAAATCCAGTTGCCAATCACAATCTATCTTTCTGTCCAATACATATGTCTGTATGGCTCTAGATAACCTCTTCAATTTCCAAGGATGCATATTATCTTCTGGGCGATAATTATCAGTTACACATGGAACATTATTTTCATCATAATTTATGGAACGAGTTACTGATTTAACCTCAACAAAGTGAATTACAGACTTCTTTTTGGCCACAATATCTATTTCGCCCCATTTTTTTGAATAATTTCTTTCTATCATTTCAAATCCTCTTTTCTTTAAAAAATCGCAAGCGATATTTTCTCCGATATCTCCAAGTTTCCTTTTTTCTGTTCGTTTATCTGGGCTTGTCATGAGCTTGTTGAATGGTTCATGTGTAACTATATCTAATGTTTCACGCGAAACTTTTGTTTTAAGAAAAGAGCCAAAATTAAGGACATTTTAGTATTTAACTTCTTAAATATATGTCTTTTAATACACATATTCCACATAATTATCCACAGTTGTCTAATTAAAGTCCCATTTTTGTTTTAAATAAAGAATTTTTTAAACTTCTCGATTTTTGTTCGTCAACTCTTAAAAGACTTAATGAAAGACAAAATCTTTTAAATAAAAAACCGCCGTGAGCGGAGTCACAGCGGTTGTCCCGCCATGTCTCAAAAAATAGACTTAGCAAGAACTGAAAGAACATTCCAGAGTAGGAATAGGGCCTTGGGGATGCATGAGACCAAAAGATAAGAAGATTGGGGGTTCGTCATCCTTGCCCGGGTTCCTAGACCAGAATTATCTTCCGGTTGGAACGGCCTTCCAAGAACTCATGCTCGGATTTTAATGTCGGTTAGAGAACCGAAAATCTCCACCGAGCGCCTGGAAACATACTATCCTATAAAGGACAAAACACAAAATAAAATTGTGGATAACCCTGTCCTTTTATTTTACGGTCCTATTTAAGGATTAATTTGATAGGACAGTGATCTGAACCAAAAATCTTGTCAAGTATTTCTATTGATTTGACACGTTTAAGCATTTCTGGAGAAGTGAAAAAGTAGTCTATTCTCCAACCGACATTTCTTTCTCTGGCAAAAGTTTTCATATCCCAATACGTGTAAGCTTCAGTTTGATTTGGGTAAAAGTGCCGGTAAACATCTGTCCACTTTACACCGCCACTGGCGGTGCCGGAGACTAGTTTATCTATCCACGCCCTCTCTATGGGCAAGAAACCAACATGGGTCTCATTTTCCTTTGGTCTGGCTAGGTCTATGGGTTTATGCGCAACGTTGAAATCTCCACATAAAATTACTGATTTCTTGTGCCCGCCCGCAACGCTCTCGCTGGCGAGGCGGGCGGATAACTTATTTATGAATTCTAGAAAGTAATCATAAAAATCAAGCTTATAACGTAACCGTTCTGGTGGACCGCCACCATTAGGAAAATAGCAGTTTATTAAGGTGAAATCGTTATATTCAGCCATAATTAGCCGTCCTTCCTGATCAAATTGTTCTATACCCATGTCACGTGAAACATACAAAGGTTTAACCTTTGTATATATAGCTACGCCACTGTAGCCTTTTTTCTGGATGGGGAAGTGGAAGTAGGAATAATAGCCATTTGGAGAGCTTAATTCAGTTGGAAGTTGTTCTGGCAATGATTTGGTTTCTTGTATGCAAAGAATGTCTGGTTTCATATGGAACACTTGTTCCATGTTACCCTTGCGGTGCACCGCTCTAAGCCCGTTCACATTCCAAGAAATGATGGTTTTCATATGTTTATCGAATTTTACTCTAGAATGTTCAGTAATGCTAAGAAATGCTAAGAGGATAAAAAGTGTCTAACAGATTCTTATTTTTCCTGTCTTCGAAAGAGAGGTTGAGAAGTTTTGAAAAGTATGCTATATTTAATTTATGTACGATCGGCCAACTGATAAAAATTCATCAAAGGGGCGACCTCCTGAAATATTTCGCCCACTCTTGTGGTCATTGAGATGGAAAGATATAGACATTAATGAAGATAAAGAAGACATTATCGTAAATGCGGTAAATGAAGGAACGCTTAGACATTGGCATTGGATTATCAAAATGTACGGCGTAGAAAAGATAAGGGAAGTGCTCAAGCGTCGCCTCGTTTCGGAATTTCATCCCGAGTCGCGAAACTTAGCAAAGGTTATCTTTTCGGTGCCTCAATTTCGCCATGCACGAAGAAGCTCTTACTAAAAAAGCGGCAGATTTATTACCTCTTTTCAAGAAGTTCAAAGGATTTTATCTGGTCGGCGGTACGGCGTTGGCGCTTCAGATTGGGCATCGTATCTCGGTTGATTTTGATTTTTTTACTTCTGATAAACTATCTTCAGCCATCTTGCAACAGGTAAAAAGGGTATTTTCCGGACATTCTATTTCTGTTACCTATCGCGCTCCCGAACAGTTGAATACACTAATTGATAATGTTAAGACAACATTCTTGTGCTATCCATATCCCATTGTCGATGAGCATATAAAATATAAGATGGTATCAATTGCAACGGTGCTTGAAATCGCCGCGATGAAAGCGTTTGCTGTCGGCAAGCGGTTGACATACAAAGATTATGTTGATTGGTATTTCCTGCTCAATGAAGAACATGTTGATTTGAGGGAGGTTATCGCGCGCGCGAAGAAAAAGTTTAAAGACGATTTCAATGACCGTCTCTTTTTGGGACAGCTCGTTTCACTGGAAGATATCCCCACACAAAAAATAGATTTCCTGCGCGAGGAAATCAGCCGCAACACCATCGCCGCCTTTCTCAAAAAAACGGTCCGCCAATTTAAATTGTAGATAAAATTACCTCTGTCTCATGAACGCTTTTGACGCAGAAATCCACAAATTGAAGGAAATAATTAAACGTGATGTTTTTGTTACAAAACATGATCAAAAAATAGTTTCTTCCAATGGCGGTGACAGTCAGTGGCTATTTGATTTTAGAAGAATATTGCTAAAACCGGAGTGTCTCAATCTCATCGCGGAAATTTTTTGGCAACGTTTTAAGGATCAGTATCCATTCCAGGTTGGAGGACAGGAGACTGCAGCTATCCCGTTAATTTCGGCGATTATCATGAAAAGTCGAGAATTGGGATTGCCGGTTAACGGTTTTTATTTGAGAAAATCAAGGAAAAAGGACGGGCTTCAAAAAATTGTGGAGGGAGTTCTTAATGATGAAAAGATTATATTGGTGGATGATTTAATGAATAGCGGAGGCACTTTTGTGAGGCAACTTGGGGTTTTGGAGCAATTGGGCAAAAAGGTGTCGCATATTTTTGTTTTAATGAACTTTCGGGATTTAAACGATTATACTTTTGGTAATGAAAAACACGTGGAACTGATTTCGCTACTATCCTTACTTGATTTTGATATGCCTTTGTTGAAAAGAGAAGAAAAAAAATTACCTGCTAATAATTTCGATGCCGTCTGGTATTTTAAGAGTGAAAACCCGAATTATTTTTATGTAGTGCCGAAATCGGCGCCGATAATAGATGATGAGAAAATTTATTTTGGCAGCGATAGTGGCCATTTCTGGGCCCTTAATCAAGGTGATGGATCGGTGGCTTGGAAATACAAAGTCGGTTGGCACGCTCAGGGTAAAAGTATTTTTTCTTCCCCGGCTCTGGGAAAACATTGTGTTTATTTTGGTTCCTATGACGGTAATGTTTATGCTTTAGACATTGCGACGGGCAAGCCGAAATGGATTTTTATGGAAGCTGATTGGGTGGGTTCTTCTCCCGCGATAGCGCCGGATTTAAACTTGCTTTTTATTGGTTTAGAATTCGGACTATGGAATAAACAGGGCGGAATTGTGGCGCTTGACTTAAACACCGGTGAAAAAAAGTGGCAATACATTATGTCCGAATACGTGCATTGTTCGCCGGCGTATTCGCAAAAGCTCGGTTTAGTCGCCATTGGCGGTAATGATTCAACAGTTTACCTATTCAAGGCCAAGAGCGGGGAATTGTTGTGGAGTTATAAAACTGGCGGCGAGATCAAGGCATCTTTGGTGTTTGACGAAAAAAGGAATCTGCTTCTTTTCGGGTCGTTTGACGGTAATTTATATGGTTTGGACTTGACATCCGGGCAACCGATAATTACATACAAGATGCAGGCGGGTATGTATTCTACGCCCATAGTTTATGACAACAAAGTCATCTTTACTTCGCTCGATAAGTTTATATATTGCATCAATCTTGATACCAAAGAGCTGGTTTGGAAATTTAATGCCAATGCTCGTATATTTTCCACGCCGATCATTATTGAAAATCGGCTTTATGTCGGGGCCAATGATGGCCGTCT
>CAZYVS010000017.1:0-4575 GCA_964651655.1 uncultured Candidatus Saccharibacteria bacterium
AATTAAGGATCGAACCGTCTTTTTTGAGCCACGCGGAGCGTGGAAAAACCTTTTGGATTCGGGAATTTTTGGCGGGAATGCGTTTGTGTCGCGCCTGCGGCGCGACCCCATTTCGGCTCTAAAATCCGATTTCGATTTTTGGCGGAAGCGGAGAGATTCGAACTCTCGGTGGGTTTCCCCACGCCACGTTTCCAACGTGGTGCACTAGACCACTATGCGACGCTTCCGGAATCTAAGGTCTTATTTATAACACATTTTATCTAACCATTCTAAACTATAAAATACCCGCGATCGCACCTATTTTATAGTTATGTGAAGCATGTAGTAGCTAGAGAAGATCGAATTTATTTTTAAGATCAAGCTCGTTGTCTATGAAAGAAGCTTCTATAAAGCGTACAAATTTTCTGATATTATAGAATTCGATAAGATACTCAATTTCACTTTGACACTTAAATGGTAGGATAAACACTGAATGCTGTAATTTAATGAACCCAAGCTTTTTCAGATGAAAACGAAGAGCTTCCCGAACTTTCTTGAGTTTCTCCGGTATATCAAAAGTAACAATCCTCCATTTTTTATCCCAAGAATGTCTGGCGATCGTCATATTTTCCAGATTGTAAGTAAGCGCTGTTTCCTTACCCTCGGCTGAAAGTACGAAAGTGGTGGTTCCATCTTTATTATCTTTTTGTTCAATCAGTTTTGATTTATACAAACCCTCAACCGCTTTTTCTAAAGATTGCTTGTCTATTTCCTTCCATTCTTTTTGCACTTCTCTAAGAACTCTAAAATGATGCTTCGCCGACCGACTCATGGCAAGGCTTAAACCAGCCAATAAAAGGAGCAGGGCCCTCTTTTGAATTTTCCCTTTTCGGGTCATGCCCCTAATTATACCAAATACTCGCGGTCGCGGGTATTTTATACTTGGCAGTTTTTAGTTTTTCCCTACTAGAGCTTTAATCCTTTCCTTAACCGGCGGATGGGTCATGAAGAGTTTATTTAAACCGGAGGCGGATTTGGCGCCGAACGGATTGGAAATAAATAAATGCGCCGTGGCGTTATTAGCCGTTCTCATCGATGCCGGCGCGCCGCTAATTTTTTCCAGAGCGTTGGCCAACCCCTCCGGATACCGAGTCAAAAGAGCGCCAGATGCATCAGCCAGAAATTCACGTTTGCGTGAGATGGCCAATCTAATAAGAGTAGCAGCAATGGGAGTCGCAATTGCCAAAACAAAACCGATGATTAATAAAAGACCTCCGGCATTATTTTCTCTGCTACGATTGCCTCGCCACATCTGCGAGCGAAGAAAGAAATCCGAAAGCATGGCGACCAAACCGGCCATCACTACCGCCATGGTTGAGAGCAACATGTCGCGATTACCAATATGAGAGAGTTCGTGAGCTATCACCCCCTCAAGTTCATTCTTGTTGAGAATAGTTAAAAGCCCGACGGTCACGCAAATTATGGCATGTTTTTTGTCTCGTCCGGTGGCAAAGGCGTTTGGCGCTTGATCGTCAACAATATACAGGCGAGGCATGGGTAGTCCGGCGGTTATAGAAAGATTTTCAACGGCATTCCAGAGGTCAAAATATTCCGCGCGATTTGCCAATTTCGCCCTGTGCATTCTAAGCACGATCTTATCGGAGAACCAATAAGAAAATATATTCATAAAAATTGCAAAAAACACGGCCATATACAAAATAGCCGGTTCGTTATAAATATCCGATACGAACCAGCCCAAAGCCATGACAATAAAAAAGAAAACGGTCATTAACGCCCAAGTCTTTCGGATATTTTTACCCTGGTGAGTATAAAGATTATTCATACAGCCTCGAGCTGTTCAAAAACTCTCTTAGAAATTAACGCTAACTGGATTTTTAGCGGCCGTTTCTTCAAGTTCAAAAAATTCCATTTTAGAAAAACGGAAGGCATTGGCGATGATATTGTTCGGGAAAGATTCAACTCTGATATTAAGGTCGCGCACATTAGTGTTGTAGAAACGCCGCGCCGCTTGAATTTTGTTTTCGGTATCCGAAAGCTCTTTTTGTAATTCCAGGAAATTTTGATTAGCTTTTAATTCCGGATAGGCTTCAGCAATGGCAAATATAGACTTAAGAGCGCCGGTAAGCATGTTTTCCGCCTTGCCTTTCTCCTCGATGTTGCCAGCGCCCATGGCGGCACTGCGGGCCTTGGTGACGTTTTCAAACGCGCTTGACTCGTGCGTCGCATAGCCTTTAACGGTATTGACAAGGTTCGGGATGAGATCGTAACGGCGCTTGAGCTGGACATCGATATCGGCCCAAGCTTCTTTAGCTCTATTGATAAAACGAACGAAACTATTGTAAGCAAAGATAACCCAAAGAACCACTACAGCAATAATTACCAAGATAATGAATATTGGTGACATGCTAGTATTGTATCACCTCTAATAATCCATTCCACCCCCCATACCACCGCCTTGTCCGCCAAGCATTGGCGCATCTTCCTTCGGTTCGTCGGCAATAGCCACTTCGGTTGTGAGAAGAATGGCTACGGCAGAAGCGGCATTTTCCAAAGCGCATCGAGCCACTTTTACCGGATCAATAATACCCGCATCAAACATATCATTTACAAACACGTCGGCCAAGGCGTCATAACCGGCATTGGCTCCGCTTTTTAGCACCTCGGCCAGCACCACCCCGTCTTCCTTGCCGGCATTCCTGGCGATTTGTCTAAACGGTTCCTTGAGCGCTTCAATAACTGCCATATAGCCGGCTGTAAATTCAGCGGCCTCGGCATTTTCATGCGCCAATTTGGCCTCTTTCGACTCTTTGTATCTCGCTTCAATTTTCTTTGAGACCTTGGCCAAAGCGCTGCCGCCTCCAATCACAATGCCTTCGCTGATAGCCGCTTTAGTGGCGTTAACGGCATCCTCAATTTTCAGTTTGAGATACTTCATCTCGGTTTCAGTCGCGGCGCCGACACGAATCACTGCCACGCCGCCGGAAAGTTTGCCGATGCGTTCATCAAGTTTTTCTATATCAAATTTGGAAGTAGAGTTTTGTCTTTGGGTTCGCAGACTTTCTATTCTCGCTTCTATTTCCGATTTCTTGCCTTTTCCGCCGATGATAATGGTATTGTCCTTGGTAGAGATTATTTTTGAGGTTCGACCAAGCATGGTCAATTCCGCATTCTCAAACTTGACACCCAGTTCTTCCGAAATTACTTTTGCTCCGATGGTAATGGCGATGTCCGCCAGCATTTCTTTCTTTCTGTCTCCGTAGCCGGGCGCTTTGATAGCCAAAACATTGAAACTGCCGCGAAGTTTATTGACGACAAAAGTTGTCAACGCTTCTCCGTCCACATCTTCAGCGATGATAACCAAATCTTTTTTGCCGCTAGCCGCCAGTTTCTCCAGAAGCGGCAAGATTTCTTTGATCACTGAAATCTTTTTGTCGGTCACAAGAACCATCGGATCGCGATACTCCGCTTCCATTCGTTCCGTATTTGTAATCATGTAGGGAGACACATAACCCTTGTCAAATTCAAGTCCTTCCACGATTTCGGAATCAACGCCGAAAGACTGCGATTCTTCCACTGTGATGACCCCGTCTTTGCCTATTTTTTTAATGGTGTCAGCAATGATGGCGCCAATTTCAGCCGATTCTGCGGAGATGGTAGCCACTTGTTTGACTTCGTTGTCTGCCTTGATCGGTTTACTCATTTTTTTTAGAGTATCAACGGCGTCATGCGTCGCTGTTTCAATACCACGACGGATCCCCATTGAATTTGCGCCGACTAGGGATTTCCTGAAGCCGGTTTCCACCAGCGCTTGAGTGATGATAACCGAGGTGGTGGTACCGTCGCCGGCGGTGTCGTTGGTTTTTGACGCCACTTCCTTTACAATTTCAGCGCCCATATTTTCAAACTTATCTTTAAGAGTGATATCTTTGGCAATGGTCACGCCGTCGTTAGTGATGGTCGGCGCGCCGTAACCTTTATCCAAAACCACGTTTCGACCGCGGGGTCCTATGGTGATTTTGACCGCGTTTGCCACTTTATCTACTCCGCGTTTGAGTGTTTCGCGAGCGTCTTGATTGAAGAGAATTTGTTTGGCCATAGAATTTATTTAATAATTGCTAAAATATTTTCTTCTTTTAATAAATAGAGTTCTTCATTGTTGTGTTCAATTTCGTCGTATCCGTATTTGGAGAAAACGACAATATCGCCAACTTTAATCCGTACGGGTTCCAACTGACCATCAACCCACCGGCCTTCCCCGACAGCCAAGACCTTGCCTTGAGCGGATTTTTCTTTTGAAACGCTGTCCGGCAGAACAATGCCGTAATGATTTCCCTTACTGCCCTTCACCTGGTCTTCAGTAAATGGTTTAATGAGGACCCTATCTCCGAAGGGTTTAATTTGCGTTATTTTCTTGCTATTTTTCTTTTCCATAATATTTAAATTATTCCTGCCTGCCGGCAGGCAGGCTTAATCGCCTGCGTATTGTATACGAAAAAATCCGGAAGTCAAATATTTGTATGAGCCCACCCATCTTTGCGCTCGAAAGAGAATTTATGTTATTATTGTCTCGTATAC
>CAZYVS010000018.1:0-4305 GCA_964651655.1 uncultured Candidatus Saccharibacteria bacterium
ACCCAAAGAGTTGTTTCAGGAAATGTTGCGTTAGGAAGTAGAATCTAGCATAGCAAGTTATAAATGTAGAGGGAAAAATAAATTGTTAAATGAACGCAACAAAAAACTCCCCGGACAAAGCCGTGGGAGTTTTTGCTTTCGAACCGGAAAGATTACTTAACCGCTTCTTTCAACCCCTTGGCTGGACGAAACTTAGGCACTCGCATTGACGGAACCGAGATGGATTGGCCGGTGCGAGGATTCCTGGCCTGACGCGCGGCACGAACCTTGGTGGAGAAGATGCCAAGACCAGCGATTGAGACTTCGCCGCCCTTCTTTAGAGTGGAGACAATTGAATCAATGACAATATCTACAACTTCTTCCGCTTGCACCTTTGTACCATTGAGCTTGCCGTGCACTGCATTTGCAATATCTACCTTATTCATTTTTCTGCTATTTTTTATTTAATAAATCTGAATCTAAATATCCGTAGACTCGTATTTGATTATATACTAAGCCATTTTTTTATGCCACCCTTCGACAAGCTCAGGATAAATTAGCGAGCAAATTCTATTGAGCGCGCCTCGCGAATGACATTGACTTTGATTTCTCCGGGGTATTTGAGTTCTTTTTCTATACGAATAGCGATATTTCTAGCCATATTTTTGGTCTCCAGATCGGTAATTTTCTCAGGGAAAACAAAGACTCGGATCTCGCGACCAGCAGCCAGAGCGTAAGCTTTTTCTACACCCTCGTACGAAAGCGCGATCGACTCAAGTTCTTCAAGACGCTTGAGATAGCGCTCCGCGGTATCCCGACGAGCCCCCGGCCGTGAACCGGAAATAGCGTCAGCTGTCTGCACAATTACAGATTCAATAGTCTCATAAGGATATTCTTCATGATGCGACTGCATCGCCTTGATAATATCTTCGGAAATATTAAATCTCGCTAAAATTCTACGACCAATATCAACATGGGTGCCGGAAACTTCGTGATCTAGAGCTTTGCCAATATCGTGGAGTAGCGCGCCGGCTCTGGCCGTCGCGACATCCGCGCCAAGTTCTTGCGCGATCATACCGGCCAGATGACTCATTTCAATAGAGTGGTCAAGCACGTTTTGCCCATAACTTGAACGAAAATACAAGCGACCCAAAAGCGAAATCAGCTTCGGGTCAAGATTGTAAACTTCACACTCGACTACCGCCTGTTCGCCCTTCTCTTTGATAATCTTGTTCGTATCTGCCAAAGCCTGCTCTACAAATTCTTCAATCTTCGCTGGCTGAATACGTCCATCGAGGATAAGATTGTCCAATGCCAGTTTGGCCACAGCCCTACGCACCGGATCAAATGAAGATAGAGTAATGGAATTGGGGGTATCGTCCACTATCACTTCAACACCGGTCGCGCGCTCAAAGGCTTTAATATTTCTACCTTCCTTACCAATAATCTTGCCCTTCATTTCATCCGATGGCAAAGATACCGCTGTACCCATCATGGCGCTCGCCGTAGAAACAGCCAGTCTTTGGATCACCGTGGCAAGAATTTCTTTGGCGCGAGTTTCCAAATTCTTTTCACCTTCGGTTTCAAGTTTCTGCATACGGACAAGCAGGTCTTCTTCGGCCTCTTTCTGTACAATTCCCAGGAGTTCATTTTTCGCTTCATCGTGAGACAAATTAGCCACTTTAGATAACTCGAGTTGACGTGCCTTAATCAGGGTTACCGCTTTCTCGTGGAGAGAGGAAACTTCTGCGACTTTTTTCTTCACATTTCCCGCCTCATTGTCCAAATCAAGCATGCGTTTGTCGAGAAATTCCTCCTTTTTTATCAAATGATCCTCCGTTTTCTTCATCCGTTCTTCACGTTCCTTGAATTCCTTTTGAATTTTACGGATAATCTCTTCTCCGCGAGCTTCGGCCTCCATAATAATTCGCTGGGCCTCTTCTTTAGAAGAAAGCTCCATCTGTTTAATATCAAGTTCAAGCGAACCCTTCTTGCTAAGAGAAATTAAAAGACGCAGCAAATAACCGAAGCCGATACCGGCAGACGCGGCAAGCAGGGCTAAAAGTAGCGTTAATTTAAGAGACATATATGGTTTGGACGGTCAGCCGGACGTGAAGAAATCGGCGGAAAATCGGGGGAACCAACCTAAAACGATTTCAATTAAATTTTATAAGTGAACAACCGAAGTTTACTATTTCTACAAAATCTTGTCAATAAGACCGTACTTTTTGGCCTCCTCGGCATTCATAAAGAAATCTCTGTCAATATCTTTTTGAATTTGAACCAAACTTTGACCGGTATTTTTCGCCATCATTTTGGCCAAAGTTTCTCTTAATTTTAAAATATGTCTGGCGCGAATTTCAATATCCGAGGCCTGGCCTTCGGCGCCGCCCAACGGTTGATGAATCATCACTTCCGCGTTGGGCAGAGCGAATCTCTTCCCCTTGGCGCCGGCGGAAAGAAGCCAGGCGCCGCCGGATGCGGCCATACCGATGCAAACGGTTGAAACATCCGGCTTAATGTGGTTTATAGTATCAATCATGGCAAGCGTGGCCGAGGCCGACCCACCCGGAGAATTTACATAAAGAGAAATATCTTTTTTAGGATCCTCAAATTGGAGAAAAAGGAGTTGGGCAATAACAATATTAGCGACATCATCGTCAATGGGCCCGGCCAAAAAGACAACGCGTTCACGTAGAAGTCTAGAGTAAATATCATACGCCCGTTCGCCGAACTGACTTTTTTCTATGACTGTTGGGATTAAATAACTCATGGAAAACAGATTATAACAAAGAGCCGGATAGTGCAACTATCCGGCTCTTTGTTCAACCCCAAAATCTGAACCGGCGTCTAGGAAGCGTTTAGTTCACTATCTAAATTTTCTATGTCAGTAGAATTTAGATCTGTCTCGATAGAAGAGGTGTCATCGGTCTGACTTTGTGTGTTGATGGCATTTAATGTTTCGTCAGTCATGATAGCCTCATCGGCGCGCTGACTCCAGAAGTAAAACCCGCCCAAAATGATGATAACAAGAATAATGATTATTCCAATAACAGGTCCTGCTGAACTCCCGTTATCGTCTCTTGTGTCTGTACTCGCACTGTTATTTTGTTCTCCTTCCATATTAGTGATTGATTAACAATAATTATTGTTGCTCCGCATCCCCGGAACCGCCTGACTCCGCATCTGTCTCGATATAACGAAGCGAACGCACCGCCATCATGAGATTCTCATGGGCCGTACGTATAATTTCTCGGACTGCCGCTGCCGCCGCGCGAATTCTCTCAAAATTTTCGGCGGCCTTTGCGCTTGATAAGTCAATCCCGGCGAAAGCGCCCACTTTCACCCGGGCGTCTGAAAGATTCGTTTTGGCCTCCGCCACAAATTTCTCGCTTTCCGTGGTGTCACCGCCTCGCGTCTTGATCTTGGCAATTCTGGATTCAATTCTGACGATAATCTTTTCAAGACGTTCAATGGTAGCCAGCATAACCTTCGTTACGCGCTCCACCTTGCGCTTGGCTATTTCTTGTTGAAATTCTATTCGTTTTGCCGTACTTGAGGCTCTTCTTGCTTCAATCTCGGCTTTCTTGGCCTCTCGTCTGGCATCCATCTCTGCCCACCTTGCTTCAAGATCGAGCTTCATTTGCTCGCGCTTTGCTTGTATTTCATCGCCTCTGGCCTCCGCTTCCGCTCTTCTTTTTTCAGCTTTCAGTTTGAGTTCTTCACGATGAGATTCGAGTTTAGCCATTCTGTCCTCGACATTTTGCCTTAAGTCATTTGCAAAAACAGAAGAAAATGCCATGAAAACAAAAGTCAGGGAGAGAAACGTAAATAAATATTGTTTTTTCATTACTTTATTTTATATTGCTTAGCGTATAATGCAAGACCTTCGTCGAACGCCGCTTGGGCCTCTTTTTTGCCTTGAAAACCCCTGACTTCTACTTCTTTGTTTTGTAGCTTTTTGTAGGTGGAGTAGAAGTGCTCAATCTCTTTCAATGTATGCGGATTGATATCATTAAGATCAGAAACATTGTCAAAGCGCGGGTCATCTTTGGGCACGGCGATAATTTTATCATCCACATCGCCGGAATCAATCATGTTTAGAAGCGCGATGGGACGCGCTCTGACCAAAATGCCGGGCAAAAGTGGGTGGGTGGTTAAAAGCACCACATCGAGGGCGTCATCATCGTGCCAAAGTGAACGAGGCACGAAACCATAATCAAAAGGGAAGTCTTGCGCCGTATGCGCCACGCGGTCAAGGGCAATTAGACCGGTTGACTTGTCTATCTCGTATTTATTTTTGGAACCTTTGTTTATCTCAACAAT
>CAZYVS010000019.1:0-2437 GCA_964651655.1 uncultured Candidatus Saccharibacteria bacterium
TATCATAACAAAAAGAGAAGAGCGTATAATTGATTCGGAAGTGTTTTTGTGGTGCTCCATTCTTAAAATAGTTCGAACGCATTTCGCCGCCTGCTTGCCCGTCCGTAGCCGAGAGGCGAAGGGGAGCGGCGGCGAGGCATTGACTTTTCCTACGTGGTGCCCTTAAAGGATTTGAATTGGAACCAAGTGTTCGAGAATATCCGACAGTGGAACGAGATTTTACGAGAAATACTGCCTCAATGCGGCTTTAGCAGTGTCCCGACAAATGCTTCCGCTTAATCTTTTGGAACCAACCCGATTATAAAAACAGCTTATCACCCCGAGATAGATATTACCAGAGAGTATTAGAACTTAGTAAATATAAAAGCAGTTTGATATTATCGCGCCGCTCTTGGTTTTGTTTTAGAATGGCTCCCAATCGTAATTTCGCCAAACGATCCTGCCGTTATTAAGATCAACGATGATGATTTTGTATCCGAACTCACCGCCGAGCGAGTAACTGCAACCACATTTGTTCAATTCCCCATTCTCGTTGAAATATGCCGCATTTGGCATTTTCAGATGACGATTCTTTTCTGTGATGTACAGAGTGGAACCTTCAAGATAATTCTGCTCGAGAGATGAGTACTTTTTGGATTCATCGAGTTCCCAATGCTGGGCATAGTAAACTTTCTTTTGTGTTTCGAACGCTTCCTTCGTTTCGTTCCATTCCGGCGTGTATACCGTGACTTTATAGCGATATTCCAATCTCATTTTCTGGTCTTGTTCGGTCAGTGTTACTTGCAGGTTATTTTGGGCGGAAACCGCCGAAACCATCACAAACATCACTGCCAAGAAACTGACAAAAGGCTTCATTTTCGTCATCTTTGTTCTCCTGTCAAAGGTCGGATTTAACTATAAAGTAGTGTAGAAAACTATGGCCCTTAAGTCAAGTCGCAACGGTTGCGGATAAACTCCTCTTGTGCCCCACGCTCAACGCGGTATAGTTCAACCATCGACCATTAACCTTTCCTGACTCTCTCGAGGTCGAGGGTCAAGAAATCTGCACGATAGTTTTTTGATTTTTCGTGCGCATTTCTTGGCCTTTTTGTTTATTCTGAGTTTATCGAAGGATTTTGAGAAATTGGCCATACGAGGTTCAAACACCAAATAACACCTATTGCCACTAAAATGGCAGAAATTAACGCCAAACAGTACAAAGCCATAGAGTTGAAGTACGAGGGCGAAGGTTACCAAACCATCGCCAAAACCATCCGTGTGCCTTTAGATACCATTAAAGGCTGGTTTGAGTCTGGCGGGATTCTTGCCGAATCCTACGAGAATTACACCACAAACATGAATGAGTTGAGAGAAAAAGCGGCGGCAGGGGTCTTGATGCGCAATGTCGCTACAGCTTCAAACATGATGGTCGCTTTGATGGGAAGCGAAAAAGACGAGATAAAATTCAGAGCCGCAAAAGAAATCTTGGATCGGGTTATTGGCGAGCCGCAACCGCCAGTTGAGCAAAGCAACAAGCCAGACGGCTCGTACGAACGGCATCTCAAAGAAGCGCGAGAATACATCAAAGAAAAGAACGAAGAATTAACCGCTCTCTTTACGAGGTTGGGAGAGCAAATGAAAATGACAAGTCATGCTGACGATAAACGCGTGCAGGAAACTCTTGGGGAAATCCGGGGAAAAGTTATCAGCCCGTGGGTGTGAAGAAAAACGAGACCAATACTACGCCATAGCCTATCTACTCTTTGATATCTGGAACGAGCGACGAAAAGAGGTCGTGGTTATTCGAATTGAACTGAATCCTGCTTATCGCCAGATATCCACTCAACCAAGCTAATCGTCAGCTTGGCTTGTTTTGGGTTCCCGATATCATGTGTGTTGACCACGCTTGACCCCTAATTTGCCCCTATGGTAAACCTTCCGACACAAGACAACAAAATACTCAAAGCGATAATCTATGCCCGTGTTTCCACCGAGGAACAAGCAAAACACGGATATAGCTTGGAATCGCAAGTAGAAATCTGCAAAAAGTGGGTCCAAGACCACAATTTTGAGCTTGTGGCAGAACCGTTTGTTGATGCCGGGGAATCAGCCAAGACGATGAACCGAAAAGCCCTCGCCAAACTCCTCGAATACTCCCGAACTCATAAAGGCAAAGTTGATGTCGTGCTCATTTACAAGATAGATCGCATCGCAAGAAATCTCGCTGATCATATCGCAATCCGTACACTTCTTTCACAACAGGGGGTATCGCTTTATTCCGTTACCGAACCTATTGGCGGAGATAACTCCACGAGCAAGCTTCTTGAAAATGTGATGGCCTCATTTGCGCAATTTGATAATGATGTAAAAAGCGAACGAACCAGAGATGGCATAAAGAAACGGGTTGCCAAAGGAGAAATCTCATGGGTGGCGCCACGAGGATATTTGAATATCAAAA
>CAZYVS010000020.1:0-1823 GCA_964651655.1 uncultured Candidatus Saccharibacteria bacterium
CATATCGCCATCGGATTTTTGAGAGAAAAAAATAGCGATGTAGTTATTCTCTAGAAGTAGCATTTTGCGGCTCTAGTTTTTTCAGCAAATCAATTGACTCAAGGGGCTTAAAATGTAAACACAAGTGGTTACTGGCATCATCTCAGACTATCTTTATAGTCAATAATTTTTTGTGCAATTGTATTATTTATATCAAAGGCCACTTTCGTACAGATATTTGTTTGTTTGGCTCGGATCATAATCTGCTCCCTCCAATCATCACACCAATGTTTGAATTCATCGGGATCTCCGTCTCGGGTTTTGGCCTGAAGTAGTGATCAAATTCCTTCCCGTAGTAGAGCTTGTGGGTCAAAGAATGCCTGTCCTTAATTACCTTGCTTAAAGCGGTATTCTTTTTAAACTTTTCTAATAACTTCAAGAGTTTTGCCTTTTTAACTATAGGGTTAATAAGTATATGCTCTATGCGAACTTGTCCTTCGGTATACCCAACGGGGAGAATTGCATTTATGAATTGTAATAATTTTTCTCTATAGGTAAATAATCTGTAGCAATAATTCTCGTAGTCGTATACAAATTCTTCGATAGCTCTAAAAGCCTCGGGGAGCGAAGGAACAAATCCAGATTTCTGATTAATGGACTTTATATTGAAAGTACATACCTGCGCTCCATATTGAACTCGTTGATTTGTATAACGAAGTCCGCGAGTTATTCTCGTTAAATCCTCCGCATATTCTTTCGCTTTCGTTTTCCGAGGGAAATATCTCCTGGGAATATCCCAGATGTGAATATGATTTATCTTTTTTCGTTTTGTCCTTTTGGTCATATAGGTTATTTAATATTAGAATATTTTTGCGGGCACGACCGGATTTTCACGTCGCGAGTCGCTATGTAGCAATTCACTTCTTAAAAACCTTTAATGTAAAAACCCCGACCTCCTTATTTTTTAATTCCAATATAAATTCCCCGGCCCTTCAACAATCCGTTCTTCAGGAATTTTGCCCGCAATCCAGCTTCTTTCATAAATCTAAGGATCTTCTTTGGTTCAAACATTGCGAGTTCGTGGCGATCGACAAAATGTTTGACGTCTTTACCTCTTTCGGCAACAAGATAGTGCATATCCATAATCGAGATATTGCCACGAGTTCCGTTAATGTTTTGTCGCGCGATCTTGATATTAGCATCTCCATAAGTCGTCATGTGCGGCGTGCCAACTTTATATGTCGATTTTGTATACCACGGTTCAATAATCACGACGCCACCTTTTTTCAGGTGGTGAGCAAAATTATTTAAGGTTTTTTTCAAATTATAGTAAGTCTTTATGTAGCCGATCGAACTAAAAAGACAGATAACAACATCAAATTTCTTCCCTAAATTTAGTTCTACCATATCGGCTCGTTTGAAAATAACACCCTTTATATTTTTGCGTGCTACCCCAAGCATTCTAATATTTATATCTGTAGCTAAAACATTGAAGTTATCTTTAAGGTATTGAATGTGCTTGCCTGTGCCGCAAGCGATCTCAAGCAGGTCGTTTCCTTTCGATTTTTTATATTTCGAAATAAGCCGTTTTATTATTACGGTTTCTTTCTTATAATCCTTAAATGAGTAAATTAGGTCGTAGTATCGGGCAAGATCTTTGTAAATTCTTTGTTTTTGCATAAAATTATTAAGTTCGGGCTTTGATATCTTGCGGGCCGGAAGGGATTTGAACCCTCGATCTGCTCCGTGACAGGGAGCCGAGCACTCCAGGCTGCTCCACCGGCCCATTTTTAATAAAATTTATCACACCCCATTGATTATTTCAACTTTTTCACTAATTCCTT